>JAGBNY010000026.1 GCA_017634175.1 Lachnospiraceae bacterium | reverse complement strand
AAGATATGGGCAGGGGGAAGGGTAAGACCCATACTCCGGTCTATGACCTCGCAAATACCAAAGGCATTCCGGTTTTTCAGCCTGAAAAGGTAAATTCAAAGGACTCTATTGATTATATGAAGGGCTATGCGCCGGACCTCTTAGTTGTTGCGGCCTATGGTCACATACTTTCTAGGGAGATACTGGAACTAGGGAAATACGGGGCTATCAATGTACACGCCTCTCTCTTGCCAAAGTATAGGGGAGCTTCCCCGATACAAAGCGCAATTCTGGAGGGAGAGCGGGTGACGGGTGTCACCATCATGAGGATGGATGCAGGGCTGGACACTGGCGATATACTTTTGCAGGAAGAAATCGAGATTTCACCTGAAGAGACCGGAGGGAGTCTCTTTGAAAGGCTTTCAATCCTGGGAGGAAGCCTTGCCTCGGCCGCCATTGGCGATATAGAGGGCTACGAGGAGTCCGCGCATAAACAGGACGAGTCTCAAGCGACATTCACGAGACTCATTGACAAGGCTCGGGGAAGAGTGGATTTCAGCAAGAGCGCTTCTTCGATAGAGAGGATGATCAGGGCCTTCGATCCCTGGCCCGGGGCTTTCTCATATTTAGATGGGAAAATGATAAAATTCTGGAGAGCTGCGGCAGAGAGAGACGAATCCGTAGAAGCAGCTCACGGCACGATTATTTCCATAGATGAAAGGGGCATAGGAATTGCGGCAGGAGATGGGATCCTTTTCGTGAAGGAGCTTCAGATGGAGGGCAGGAAGCGGATGGGATTCTCGGAATTCTTGCGAGGGAAACCATTGAAGGCAGGTATGTCTTTTTAGAATTAGCGAAACGCCCGTGTTGGGGCAGTTGCCTGATTGATATAGGCAGAAAAAATAGGGAGGAGGGACCAGTATGTATAGTTATGGATACATGGACTGGACTTATATCTTTGTAATAATAGGAGCCGTTATCTCCATGGCTGCTTCGGCCCATGTGAATGGGACCTTTTCTAAGTATTCCCAAATAAGGAGCAGGAGGGGATTGAGCGGGGCGGAGGTCGCTCAGATGATTCTAAGGCGGAATATGATCACCGATGTGACTGTGCATCATGTGGGAGGCAATCTCACGGATCATTTCGACCCAAAGAGAAAATTGGTCAATTTATCGGACTCTGTTTACGGCTCTACCAGCGTGGCGGCGATTGGAGTCGCGGCGCATGAATGTGGGCATGTCATACAGCACCATATAGGCTATTCGCCGATTGCCATAAGGTCGGCATTGGTCCCGGCGGCAAATCTCGGCAGTATGTTAGGAATACCTATCTGCGTTCTCGGAGCCGTGATAGGGGGTCTTGGAAGCATGTGGGTCAGCGTCGGGCTTCTCGTTTTCTCGCTCTCGGTGCTGTTTCATATCGTGACGCTCCCGGTAGAATTCGATGCGTCAAGACGGGCCCTCATTCAAATCGAAGAGAACGGGATGCTGGACTCGGAGGAAATCAAGATGGCGAAGGCAGTGCTTTATGCCGCAGCGCTCACCTATGTCGCGAGCGCGACCGCTTCGATCATGCAATTACTCAGGCTCACGATGATTTTCGGAGGAAACCGGAGACGTGACTAAGACCAAAAGACAGGATGAAAGAGGTTGCCATAATTTAAGGCTCATTGCGGTAAGGGCTCTTGAGGCAATGGATGAACCCGGATTCATGAATAAGGAAAGAGTTAGGGAGGCCCTTAGCGCTCCAGACCTCACATCCCGGGAAAGGGGCTTCATCAAAAGCTTAGTGAGCACCACCATAGAGAGAAAGATCACTATTGACTGGCTTATCAATCAGGTGTCCGTGAAGAGGACTGGAAAGATGAAGCCAGTCATTCTATGTATTCTGAGAATATCTGTCTGCCAGCTTTTGTTTATGGACAGCGTCCCTGCCAGGGCGGCGATCAGCGAAGCGTTGAAAATAGTCTCTATCATGAAGATGGACGGCCTTAAGGGATTCGTGAATGGGATTCTAAGACGGCTTGAAAGGGAGGGGGAGGATCTTTTGAAAAAGGCGAATGACCCATCTATCGCCTTTTCGATGCCTGAATGGATAGTGGGGCTTCTTGAAAAGCGATTCACTCATGAAGAGACTTTCTCAGTACTGCATTCTTCCCTCGGAGCCCGCCCGCTCACTATCAGGACCAATATCTCTGCGATATCTCCGGCCGCGCTTAAGGAAAGGCTTGAAAAAGAGGGACTTAAGGTGCTGCCTGGTCTCCATGAATACACTTTTCGCATTAGTTCCGAGAGGGTGGAGAACAGCTTGTTTCAGCTTCCTTCATTTACGGAAGGGCTTTTCTCTGTTCAGGACGAGAGCTCTGTCTCTGTAGCAGACGTTGCGGGCTATGATAGGGGGATGCGGATATTGGATCTCTGTGCGGCTCCCGGGGGGAAGTGCTGCCATGCGGCAGAAATCTTATCTTACAAGGGTAAAAATGGTGCTTCTTTAGGACGCTCAGATCTTAATAATCCAGAGATCCCGGAGAACGGAATGATTTTGGCCAGGGACCGAAATCGCACAAAACTAGGGAAAATCAAGGAGAATATAGATCGGCTGCGGCTCGATAATATAGAGACTGAGATTTTTGACGCCACGGCCTTTGACCCATCCCTAGAGGGAGCCTGGGACAGGGTTATAGCTGACCTCCCATGCTCTGGACTCGGAGATCTCGGGCGAAAGAACGATTTAAAGTATAGGATCAAATACGAGGACATTGAAGAATT
This sequence comes from Lachnospiraceae bacterium, assembly GCA_017634175.1. Classification (GTDB taxonomy): domain Bacteria; phylum Bacillota; class Clostridia; order Lachnospirales; family Lachnospiraceae; genus NK4A144. Next base: position 8,044 of record JAGBNY010000026.1, on the reverse strand, counting down.
GGCAAAAGTCCAAAGGATGATATTGAATAATGCTGTCAGGTACCTAAAGAAGGGGGGCAGGCTCATTTATTCTGTATGCACGATTACGGAGGAAGAGACAACTGGGCAGTCTGAGTACATTGAAAGGGAATTGGATTTGAGAAAGATTGAGGAAAGACTTATTCTACCGGATGAGAGGCAGGACGGGTTTTTTATTGCGTCCTTTGAGAAGCTATAGTGATGGAGACAGCGATGAAAAAAGACATAAGGTCCCTGACGCTTCCTGAGCTCAGGGAGGCCGTCCTGGCCTATGGGGAGAAGCCTTTCAGGGCGAATCAGGTCTATGAATGGCTCCATAAAAAATGCGTCCCGGGAATGGATCAGATGACCAATGTGCCGAAGTACTTGAAAGAACGGATGGGACAGGACTTTCATGTTGGCTCCACTCAGGTAGTCACCCGTCAAGAGTCCAAGGATGGCACTCATAAGCTGCTGATCCGCCTTCAGGATGGGAGCCTGATCGAAACGGTCTCGATGCCTTATAGGGACTGGACCACGGCTTGCATCTCCTCCCAGGTGGGCTGCGCTCAAGGGTGCGCTTTCTGCGCCTCTGCGGTAGGGGGCTTTAGGAGGTCGCTGACGAGCGGGGAAATGCTGGAGCAGGTCTATCAATTGAACCGTGAGGGCTGCGGTCCCATTTCCCATGTGGTAGTCATGGGAAGCGGTGAGCCCTTGAATAATTATGATAACCTCGTTAAGTGGATAAGGATGATAACGGACAAGGATGGCTTGAACCTGTCTGTCCGTTCAATAACCGTGTCCACATCCGGGATAGTGCCCAGAATCTACGAGCTCTCCCACGAGGGGCTGCCCATAAACTTAGCGATTTCGCTGCATGCGCCTTTTAATGAAAAGAGGATTGAGATAATGCCGATTGCGAGGAAGTACAGCATAGATCAGCTAATCGAAGCCTGCAAATACTTTTTTAGGCAGACTGGCAGGAGGATTACAATAGAGTATTCCCTGATAAAAGGCTTCAATGACGGGGCAGATGATGCGAGGGCCTTATCAGGATTATTGAGGGGTTTCCAGTCCCATGTTAATCTCATTCCAATGAACCCTGTGAGGGAGAGCCGCTTCAGGGAAAGCGAAATCCGCGTGATTAACCGATTCAGGGACATACTTGAAAAAAACAGAATAAATGTTACTATTAGAAGAGAAATGGGAAGAGATATTGACAGTGCCTGTGGCCAGTTGAGGTGGCATTATATGGAGGGCATTCATGATTAAGTGCTCCGCCCTCACTGACACAGGGCTGAAAAGAGAATTGAATCAGGATTTCGTATTTAGCAAGGTTTCGCAAATCGGGACGCTCCCCAATCTTTTCATCGTGGCCGACGGGATGGGAGGCCACAATGCCGGGGACTACGCTTCTTCTTTCACGGCAAATTTCATTGTGGAATCCATAGCAAAATCAACAGTATCGAGTCCTATCCGGGTTATCAGGGAGGCTATTGAAGAGGCCAATAGCGCCCTGATTGAGCAGTCTTACGAATCGCCGGAAAAGCGGGGCATGGGGACCACCGTGGTCGTTGCGACCATAGTGGATGGCTATCTCTATGTCGCGAATGTGGGGGATAGCCGTCTTTATCTCATTAATGAGAACATAGACCAGATTACCAGGGACCATTCATTGGTCGAAGAGATGGTGAGGGCGGGGAAGCTGGCCCGCGCCGATGCGAGGCTGCATCCCGACAAGAACATCATAACCAGGGCCATAGGGGCGCAGGAAGAGGTCAATATAGACTTCTTCGATATGCGCCTGAGACCGGGGGATTTCATCCTCATGTGTACCGATGGGCTGTCCAACATGGTTCCAGATGAGGATATTAAGGCAATCTGCGACAGGGAAAGGAGCGTTGAGGGCAAGGCCAGGGCCCTTATCAAGGCGGCTAATGACAATGGCGGCAAGGACAATATCGGCGTGATAATTGCAGATCCATTCGGGGACATGGAGGACATCAAAGTCTCTTCCATGGGTCTTATCGATAATTGAACTGGGGGCATCCAATGGTCAGAGAAGGTATGATGCTATCAGAGCGATATGAGATTATCAGCAAGATCGGCGCCGGAGGAATGTCAGATGTATACAAAGCGCACGATCATAAGCTGAATCGTTATGTCGCTGTTAAGATATTAAAGGCAGAATATTCAGAAAATACAAATTTTGTAGCAAAGTTCCGGACTGAGGCTCAGAGCGCGGCAGGGCTCATGCACCCCAACATTGTGAATGTCTATGATGTGGGGGAGGACTTTGGGCTTTATTATATAGTGATGGAGCTGGTTGAGGGCATCACCCTCAAGCACTACATAGAAAAGAAGCTGCGGCTCGCCGTGAGAGAGGCGGTCAGCATTGCGATCCAGGTCTCCATGGGGCTCTTGTCCGCCCACGATCATCATGTGATACACAGGGACGTGAAGCCTCAGAACATCATCATTTCCACCGATGGAAAGGTGAAGGTGACGGATTTCGGCATAGCTAGGGCTGCTAGCAGCAACACCATTACGTCCAATGTAATGGGCTCGGTGCACTATACCTCGCCTGAGCAGGCAAGAGGTGGATATTCCGACGAGAAGAGCGACATTTATTCATTAGGTATAGTCCTCTTCGAGATGCTGACTGGCAGGGTGCCCTTTGATGGGGACACTACGGTCGCTATAGCTATAAAGCAGATTCAGGAGCCGATGCCGAATCCGAGGGATTTCGTGGACGATATCCCTTTGAGCGCAGAGCACATCATTTATAAGTGCTGTGAAAAGAACCCTGACAGGCGCTATTCCTCGATGAACGAGCTGATAGCTGACTTGAAGAAGTGCCTGGTGAGTCCGGACGAGGATTTTGTCAAAAGAATCCCGAAAGAGGGGCTTTCAGGCGCCACCAAGATGGTTACTGATGAGGATGTGAATTCCATCAGGAGGCAGACTGGGGGGATAGAGCTGGATCCCGACATCCTCAAGGCATATAATCAAGTCCCGAGGAAGATCAATGATTACTCAAGGCCCGATGAGAAAACGAGGGCTTATGAAGAAAAGTATCCGGGCGTGGCTTCCAACAATATTGAAGTTGGATATTCTGGAGATTCTTATGGTTACGACGAATCGGACTATGGGGACGGGCCTTACAGGGATGAGGACTATGACGAGGAAGAATACGAAGAATCTCCCTATGAGGATGAATCGTATGATAACGAGTCTTTTGACGAAGAACCAGAAGAAGTAGCCTACGAAGATGAGCAGTATGAGGATGAAGAAGCTTATCCGGATACAGATGAAGGCATATTGGCCTATATTCAGGACAATATAATTGTAGAAAAACCAAAGAGCGAGATAAAGAAAGCCAAAAAGCAGCCTAAAAAAAGAGTTTTAACGGACTCTGAGGAAGCCTTAAAGCGCCCAAGGAAGAAAAAGAAGCCCGGCTCCAAGAACGCCCCGAAACGGGATAATTCCAAACAGAAGGAGGAGAGGGCTGCGGCTGAAAAGGCGAGAAAGAAGCGTGAGAGGGAAAAAGAGGCTGAGGAGAGAGAGAGAGCAGAACGCGCCAGGGAAAGGGAGCTTCGGAACAGAATCGAGGATGACGAGGACGATGAAGAGGACATAGATCCCAATTTTCAAAAGCTGATGACCATCCTAGGGATCATTGCGGCTATTATCATTATAGTGATAATAGTAGTCCTGGTGCGGAAGATCCAGGGTCTTTCAGTGGACGGAATATCCGGTGCAGAGGCCGTGGCTGTCCAGGAGGAGACCGAGGGGGCGGCTGAAGAGGGAGAAACAGGGCAGAAAGTAGTGGTTGAGGATGTGTCCAATACCATGTTCGCAGATGCCAAGGCTAGGCTCAATAATCAGGGCTTTACTGTGACAAGCAGGAACGAGCCTAGTGAGTCCGTTGAAAAGGGCAGGGTGATTTCCATCGAGGATGAGTCCGGAACCGAGATATCTCCTGGCAGCACGATCGATTCAGGCAGCAGCGTCGTGCTGGTCGTGAGCAGCGGGCAGAACGGGGTCAATGTCCCATCGGTAGTTGGTCTTTCCAAGGCCGAAGCAAAGGTCAGTTTGGAGTCCCAGGGCTTCAAAGTGCAGGAATCTGAGGGCACGAGCGACAGCGTGGAGAAGGGGCAGGTGATTTCACAGTCCCCCGAATCGGGTCAGCTTGCAGAGACCGGAAGCACGGTCAATATCGTAGTTAGCACCGGAGCCCCGGAAGCCGAGGCTAAATCAGTCCCGAATATAGTCGGCATGACGGAGAACGATGCAAAGGTCGCTCTTGACAAGGCAGGCTTCTCTTTTTCCAGCCTTACAGAAGAGTATTCCGACACAGTAGCGGCCGGTCTGGTGGTTTCGCAGGATCCTGCAGCCGGGTCCGCCCTGGCTAATGGAAGCGGAGTGAGCTTCGTAATAAGCAAGGGACCTGAAGTCCATACTTACGGAGGCACAATAAATATTGCGGCTCCGGCTGATTATCAATTGGGTCCGGCCTCGGTGGTCGTGACTACGACAGATGGCGCTACGGTTCTCTATAATGGGTCAGTGCAGTCTCTTCCTGCAACAGTTACACTAAAGGGACTTTCGGTACAGAATGGGCTGGTCGCGTGTACCTATCCGGTCTTCAAGGCCGTTCAATACGAGGATGATGAGGGGAATATAGTGAATAATACAAGTACTGAAAACAGGACCTTTACTCAAACTGCCAACTTCCAGGCAGAATGAGGGGAAGGATAATCAAGGCTCTTTCCGGGTTCTACTATGTTAGGCCGGAGGGAGAAGAGGGCTTGTATAAATGCAGGGCGAGAGGCATCTTCAGGCTGCATGAGCTGAGTCCATATGTCGGTGATTATTGCGACTTTGAAGTGACTCATGAGGGGGACAGGGAAGGGAATGTGCTGTCTATTGAAGATAGGCGGAACCAGCTTTTCCGCCCTACTGTCTCGAATGTGGATCAAGCTTTGCTTGTATTCGCGCTTCGGACTCCGGATCCAGTCTTGGGACTATTGGACAGGTTCTTGATTGCCATGCGGCGTTCGGCGGTCCCAGTCATATTGAATTTTAATAAGAGCGATCTTTCGGACGGCCAGGACATATCAAGGTTTTCCAGGATCTATAAGGATGCGGATGTGGAAATGAATTTCACTTCCGTAGTGGAGGAGAAGGGCCTGGACAGGCTTAAGAGCCTGCTTAAAGGTCGGACTACGGTGCTTGCGGGCCCTAGCGGGGCGGGGAAGTCCTCTTTGCTGAATTTGCTTTGCGGGGGTGACTTCATGGAGACGCAGGCGGTGAGCCGAAAGATAGGGAGGGGCAAGCAGACCACCAGGCATATTGAGATGGTTCGCCTTTCTCTTACGGAAAAAGACCCAGGATATATCATAGATACTCCTGGTTTCTCCAGCCTCTTTTCCCCGGATTTTGGAAGCGAGAAGCTTCAATACTACTATCCTGAATTTGACTCTTACAGGGGGGATTGCTACTTCCAGCCCTGTACTCATATACATGAGCCGGATTGCGCTGTAAAGAGGGCGGCAGAGAACGACTTGATCCCTGATGAGAGATATGAGTCCTATAAAGAGGTCTTTAATTCCATGATAAGCAGGAGGTAATAATTTCATGCAAGATTATGTTTTGGCTCCATCAATTCTTTCGGCCGATTTCAAGGAGCTTGGACAGGACATAAGGACGACTGAGGCGGCCGGCGCTAGCTGGCTCCATGTGGATGTGATGGATGGGCTTTTCGTGCCCAGCATTTCTTTCGGTATGCCCGTGATCAAGTCCATTAGAAGCGTCTCTAAAATATATTTCGATGTACACCTCATGATCGAGAAGCCTGAGAGGTATTTGGAGGAATTCGTGAAATGCGGTGCGGATGGTATCACCTTCCATCTGGAGGCGACAGAAGAGCCTCTTGAATGCATTGATTCCATTCATAAGCTGGGCCGGGACGCGGGGATCTCAATCAACCCTGAGACGCCTGTCGATACTATAACGGATGAGATGCTGAAAAAGGTCGAGCTGGTGCTTATAATGACCGTTCATCCGGGCTTTGGTGGTCAGAAATACATAGATGAGTGTACTCAGAAAATCAAGGCGATAAGGGAGAGGATTGATGGGCTCGGCTCTTCTGCGAGATTGGAGGTGGACGGCGGGATCAATAAGGACACCATTGGGACCGCTCTCGGTGCAGGAGCGGATACCTTCGTGATAGGGTCCTCTGTCTTTATCGGAGGAACCGAAGAGAATACTAAGTATTTTGTCAAGGCGTTACGAGATTATAAAATTACCGCCTGATTGGCTGAATGATAGAAAATTATTGAGTCAAGCAGGTGGAGAAGTTAAAGATTGAGCAAAAGATTTTGGAGGGCTTTTAATGAGACAGAAACCAGCGGTCATCCTGATAATGGATGGATTCGGACTTAGCGAGAATAAAGAGCACAATGCGGTGAGGGAGGCAGCGACACCCGTGCTGGATGGCCTCATGAAGGAATATCCCTTTGTTAAGGGCTATGCAAGCGGGCTGGCAGTGGGTCTCCCGGATGGGCAGATGGGAAATTCCGAAGTTGGTCACATGAATATGGGCGCAGGAAGGGTCATATATCAGGAGCTTACAAGGATAACTAAGGAGATTGAGGACGGGACCTTCTTCAAGAATGAGGCCCTGCTTCAGGCCATAGAGAATTGTCGGGCGAATGACAGCGCTCTCCACCTATATGGGCTGGTTTCTGACGGCGGGGTCCATAGCCATAATACCCATATTTATGGACTTTTGGAGCTTGCGAAGAGAGAGGGATTAAAAAAGGTCTATATCCATTGTTTCCTGGACGGGCGCGATACTCCTCCTGAGTCCGGCAAGGACTTCGTTGCTGAGCTGGAGGAAAAGTGCCGCGAGATAGGGGTAGGGCAGGTCGCCACAGTATCCGGAAGGTACTATGCAATGGACAGGGACAACAATTACGACAGGGTCGAGAAGGCCTACAGGGCTCTGACTCTCAGTGAGGGAGAAGAAGCGGAATCGGCTACCGCTGGCATCCAGGCCTCCTATGATAAGGGTGTCAGTGATGAGTTCGTGGTGCCATTCATAGTAAAGAAGGACGGAAGTCCTGTTGCAAGGATTCAGGACGGGGACAGTATTATTTTCTATAATTTCCGTCCTGACAGGGCGAGGGAGATCACCCATGTTTTCTGCGATGACGAATTTGATAAATTCGACCGTGGGGAACGCATAAAGACCTGCTATGTCTGCTTCACGGATTACGATCCCTTGATACCGAATAAGGAAGTGGCCTTCAAGAAGGTCGAGATCAAGAATACCTTCGGGGAATGGATTGCGAATAATGGGATGAAGCAGGTCAGGATTGCCGAGACAGAGAAATATGCTCACGTCACCTTCTTCTTCAATGGCGGGGTAGAGACACCGAATAAGGATGAGGACAGGATTCTCGTCAATTCCCCGAAAGAAGTCCCGACATACGACCTGAAGCCTCAGATGAGCGCGCCGGAGGTCTGCGACAGGCTTGTCGAGTCCATAGAATCGGGCAAATATGACGTGATAATCATTAATTTTGCGAATCCTGACATGGTTGGGCATACCGGGGTGGAGGACGCTGCTATCAAGGCCTGTGAGACCGTAGATTCCTGCGTCGGAAGGGCAGTCGAGGCCATAAAGAAGGCGAACGGGGTCATGTTCATCTGCGCAGACCATGGGAATGCGGAGAGGATGGTGGACGAGGAGACCGGAGAGCCATATACGGCTCATACTACCAATCCAGTGCCTTTCATCTTGGTGAATTATGACCCGAGCTACACTCTTAAAGAGGGTGGGAGGCTGTGCGATATAGTCCCGACAATGATAGAGTGCATGGGAATGGAAAAGCCGGCCGAGATGACTGGTGAGTCCCTTCTTATAAAAAGATGATAAAAAGAACCTCCTAACCGCATCTCGCAAAATTTGAAATCTCTTGGGGATTTGATTAGTTACCCTTGTCAAATCAATCATCTTATGATAAGATGAAAGGGTTTT
>JAGBNY010000025.1 GCA_017634175.1 Lachnospiraceae bacterium | reverse complement strand
CTATTGGCAGGATGGGTCTGAATGTGAATGTGACGGATACGGAGCACATAAAGCAAGAGCTCAGGCGGATCCGGGATGAGATGCAGCAGCGCCTCGATGAGGAACGCGCCTCAAAAGAAATGAGTGCGCAGGCAAAGGCGGAGCTGGAGGAATTGGAGGAAGCGGAGGCAAATGCCCGAAAGGCTCAAAGCTCCGCAAAAGAAAAAGCCACCATGCGCAGGAGGAGAGATAAGGACGCCGAGGAAGAAGCGAAATCGGCAGAAGAATACAAGGTAAAAGAAAAGAAAAGGAACCCAAGGAAGAATGAGAGCACCCTGATTTCCCTGGCGCAGCTCATGGAGGAAGCCGGAATTGAGCCCGAGAATAATAAGCCTGCAAGGCACAATGGTCCGCGTTCCCGCACCCCTGCTGCTTCCCATAAAGAAATGGATGCGCCGTTCCTCCAGGGACCCGGCAATAGATGAGACTGCCGCAGGCGAAGCATCCGGAACATATGTTTTCAATATAAAAGCCCTGAGAGTCACAGGCTCTCGGGGCTTTATCTGATTAAAATCGGGAAATATATAGTTTTAGCCGACAGCGAGAAGCTTCCGCATTTCTTTATAGATGCCCGTCCCTGAACATCGAGAATCTCTCCATCGGATAATCGTTCAGGTTCTGAAGCACCTTTCGCTTATCAGCCTGCGCAAGCAAGGTATTCCTGGATCTCGTGAGCTCCACTTCTGTCTTGTGCCTGGACGGACCTCCCACGCAGCCGCCCGGGCAGACCATGCCCTCCACGAAATCCTCCGGCAGCTTATCCATATTTAATAGGGTCAGCGCCTTCTTGCACTCTGCCCCGCCAGCGCATTTCAGCAGCTTGATCTCGGAAGTGTCCTCTCCCCTCTCCTGCATGCACTCTATCACAGCCGCCGCAACTCCGCCGCTGGATGCGAATTTCTTCCCCCAGATCGACGCCTCTTGATACTTATCCTCTTCTTCCTCCGGGATAGGCTCGTAGTCCATGTCCTTGGATCTAAGCAGCGCATAGATTTCTCCATAGGTCAGGACATAATCCGCATTGTCGGGAACGCTCTTGTCCTGGGACTCCGACTTCTTCGCTATGCAGGGCCCGATAAAGACGGTAACGCAGCCTGGATGAGTCGCCTTCAGATAGCGGGAAACCGCGCACATGGGCGACACCACGGAGGACATATTATTCTGGAAGACTTCAGGGAAATGCTTTCTCATCATGTTAATAAAGGCTGGGCAGCAGGAGGTCGTCATCTTGCGCCCCTCCTTCCTGGCCTCAGACCATTCGAGCGCCTCATAAGCGGCCGTCATATCGCCGCCCAAGCCCACTTCTACCATTTCGGAGAATCCGAGCTTCATGAGAGACCTCCTGATGGAAGCCATCGAGACCTTCTCACCGAACTGCCCCTCAGTGGCGGGAGCGCACATCGCAATTACTTCCTTCCCCGCCTTTATGGCCTCGATGATATTCACGAGATAGGTCTTTGAGGAAATTGCACCGAACGGGCAATTGTGGATGCAATGGCCGCACTGTACGCATTTGCTCTCGTCAATCTTGGCATAGCCATACTCATCGTAGGAAATCGCATCCACGGGACAGGCCTTCTTGCAGGGACGCTGCAAATGGACGATTGCGCCGTAAGGACAGGCCTTTGCGCACATTCCGCACTCCTTGCACTTTGCGGCGTCGATATGCATCCGAACATCGCCTGGATGTATGGCATCGAATTTGCAGGAGTTCTGGCAGGCTCTCCCAAGGCAAAAACGGCAGTTATCTGTGACAGAGTAGGCTGAGATGGGACATTCATCGCAGGCCGGGTCGATGACCTGCACCACGTTATTAGATTCGGCATGGAGGCTGGAATTCTCCCCGCAAGCCAGGCGGATCCTGTCCCGTATTATCTCCCTTTCCTTATATACACAGCAGCGATAGTTCGGCTTGGGCCCGGGGATCATCTTATAGACCAGCTTTTCCCTGTTCTCGCTCGTGAGCTCCCCCTCCCATGCCAAACGGCAGACTTCTTCCAAGACCTGATGCTTCAAGTCGATAATGCTTTGATCATTTGATACCATACATTTCCTCCTGTCGTTTTCGTTGCGGTTCTTTAGTTATTATGATGGTCCCACGCCTATTCGGTACGCTGTCCGCTCAGAAGCGGTCAACCCCCGGGTTTGGAGTGACATCATTTGTTATTTAAAAGTACCTAGATTATACCCTAGTATGAGAAAAAAATCAACAAATTCTCAATTGAATTTCATATTATTTTGTGATATAATAAGCAAGTTTATTAGTTTCGTGTAATATTAATTAGGAGGATTGAGAAATGGCGTGTTTTGTAGTATCTGCCGCCGGCGCCGCAGTGGCAACGGCAGTTGAAAAGGCTGAAGAGAAAAAAGAGCTTGCCGCAGCAGCAGAAAAAGGCTTTAGCAGCGTGCATGAAGCAAGCGTTCCTTTGAGCAGGAAGCTTAAATGGTATACCTATCTGCTTTGGGGCGGAGTGATTCTTCTCGCTTTCGAGCATATCTGGCATGGAGAGGTCGTGCCGTGGTTCCCGTTCCTTACGGCGATGGGCAGCGCAGAAGAAGCCTCGGTAATGTTCCATGAAATGGCTACTGTCGGAGTCGCCATGTTCGCTTTAATAACAATCGTTTGGCTCGGAATGTGCTTCGCCGCAGACGCTATTCTCAGGCGTCCCGCAGCAAGGGCATAATAAGGAGATTTCTCAATGACGCTTTTGATCACGGTTTTTGCCGCCGTCTATGCTACTGTCAAGTGGTATAACCGCAAAAATGACGATATGCAGCTTGGGATCCTGCTCTTCATGTACTGGGGGGCTTCCATCATGTGGTTTGTGGACGCCATATTTGAATATGTGGAATTAAAATCCGCATACTTCACTCCGGCGGCAGAGGATATGCTGAATGATGCATTTCTGGGGCTGTCCGCAGTCGCATTGGGACTCGTAATCTGGGTGGTGCGGCTCCTTATCACGGATCCGAAAGGTGTCGTCAGGGCAGCGCTTAAGAAAAATATCAAGGCCAGGGCTTGAAAATTGATTCAAAGATGAAAAAGGAGGGGAAATGAATCCCCTCTTTTTTCATGGGATATAGGCGACCGCCGTCTTTTTGAAGGCGGCCAATATCCTTACGAAGGATGTGTAGATTAGCCCTACAGCGTAAATATAGACCACTACAGTAGTTCTTCTTAAAAAGATAATGCAGAGCACAGCCATCACCAGATTGGTGATGCCCTGCACTATGTTGATCCTCCAGAGCGGGGAGTCGAAACGCAGCGCTTCGAAGCCCCTTAGCATATTTACCGCTCCATAGAAAATATGGATGACAATGAGGTAAAGGATGAGATATATCTTTGGGACATCAGTCAGAGTATAGGCAAATACTCCCGAGTTCAGGATGATCAGGCCGCGGAAAAGGATCCTGCGCCCGCCTACCATATGTCTGCACATGGTAAAATAGTAATGAAGCGACTTTGCCCCTACGACTATCATCGAAATACTGAGTATTTCCGTGATCAGCTTGTAGTTCTGGATAGGATTGATCAAAAGCAATATGCCGGCCAATATCATGAAAAGACTGATAACAACCGTTTTGATACGATTTCCTATGCCCATTCATCCTCCTCCTTGACTATTGAGTATTCCAGGAGTTTCGCATAATCTTTGATTCCTTTGAAGCCTTTCTTATCATAATCCACCGAAATCCCGGCTAACGGGTTCTTGGACTCGAAAATATTGTGGGTGACAAAGCTCTTTTGCGCCAAGGCAGCTACAATGAATTTTCCGAGGAAGGTGCCGTTCTTCTCATTGGCGGGCGCCTTCATGTATTCAGATTTGTATCTATCTAGCTCAAAGTCCTCTATTTCCTTGCCGGATAAATATTCACCGAATGCTTTCCAGTCTGCGCAGGAATCAAGCTGCCGCTTTGTCAAGATCTGCCAAATCCAGTCGCTCAAATCTGCCACGGCAGCCGTATCATAGGTATCCGTCTCGAATACAGGGTACCCGCCTCTCATATATTTCATCGCATAAATCATTTGACAGAAGGCATGATAATAATCCGAGGGGTTGTCCTTTATTATCTCGTCATAATCCCCCCATGCGGGAAGATACTTATATCTGATGAAGCTATAGTCCGGAAGATGCCCTGCCCTCCCATGCCCTAGGTTCATTATCGAGTTTTCGTTCGATTGATATACGCTGTTTGTATAAAGGCTGTTATCGAGATCGTCTTCCTTGGAGGCACTGTGACGAAAGGTGATCTGTTTCTCGCTTCCATCAGGGAAAATCTCATAGAAATAATAGTTAGTGTTATTAATGACCAGGGAGGGAGTTCCGGCAAAATAACTATGTGCCCAGGTGTCTGCCAGCACATGCATGGCTATGCCTACGGCCTGCAATGATTCCCTTGCACGAGCCATAACGACTGTTCCTTTAAGTAATTCCCCATTTATATTGCAAATCAGCCGATATTTATCCAAATAACGCTTGGAACATTTCTTTCGCTTCGCATGGAGGTCGTAAGGCAAAAAATGGAAGGAAGACCAGATCCTTGTGATTTTCTGAAGTCCTATGGGGTCAGTCCTCATATCCATGAGCTCCAGCTGGAGCTGGGTAGTAGCCGCTGAAAGAGGAGCCCGTATCTTTGCGAGATAGGTCTCAGAGCAGAGATCCACGAATTGGGCGCTATAGGCAATTTTCTGGCTGTCCCAATGGGAGTACCCCGCAATATAGGCGGCTGCATATGTGGCATAATAATGAAAATCCTTTTGCATTAAGCTGGAGCTCCATTCATTTTTTCTTGAATCATGCGTTTGAGCTTCTTTACCTTTATCGCGGCAAAAACCATCTCAACCAAAACAACGAAGTAAGTGAGGTCGATCAATGCTAAAGCCACTCTTTCCAATGGCTTGTAGTGAATTTCGGCAAAACTCTTGGAAAAATCCAGCATAGTTATCGTACTCATTAGATTTAATATTGCCAATATAACACTAATTATCAGGTAAAGGATTCCCTTTTTCTTGCCCATTCCTTCTGCTTTTGCAGAAAGCCCTACATAAAACTCTATGGCGACTTCAATCAACATGAAAATGGAAACAATCCCGAAGTAAATAAGAAGTATTACTGCATCAGACATGTATTCCATCATATCTTCGGGTAATTCTCCAACGGTTTCCCAAAAATTAGAGATTATTTCATCCTTATTTAAAAAGGCTTGAGTGAAAAATCTTATGATTGACCAGATAGAGAAGGTTATTACACCCATACCTATGGTAACAAGTTTGTCTTGATTGCGCCTCAGCTCTCTTTTGTCATTCTCCATACACGTCCCTCAGAAAGCTAATCCTCTGCTGCATCACATTTTCCAAAATGCGGCTATTCTTCGCCATATCAAAAGCGTGGACAGTTCCACGGGTTTCATTCAGGACCACATCGCAGCCACTGTCTCTGAGCCGATTTGCGTACTTAATGCCGTCATCATGAAGGCAGTCAAATTCTGCTGTTTCCACATAGCTAGGGGGCATTCCTTTTAAGGATTCGGCCTCGGCCGGAGACGCATAGTCCCTGTTTCCTTTGTAAGCATCCATCCTGCACATCTTGTAATACTCCCGCACAGCCTTGGCATTAACTATCGGCACATCCGTATATTTCTTCATGGATTCGCTTGAAAGAGAGGCATCGAGGCTGGGATAAAAAAGCATCTGCGCATAGGGCAATGGCAAATTCCGGTCCCTGGCCATCAGGCAGAGCGCAGCGCAGAGTGTGCCTCCTGCGGAATCCCCTGCTACGACGATTTTTTCTGGATTGATATTATACTCAGAAGCATTTTCTCTTAAATGCTTATAAAAATAATAGGCTTCCTCATGCTGAAGAGGGGGCAGATATTTTGGAGCAAGGTCATAGAGCGGCATCATGACCTTGCAGTGGACGTTATTCGCAAATATCCTTGCGAGCCTGAAGTGATAGAGAAGCGGAGGAAGCACCAGGGCTCCCCCATGATATAGTATAATACAAGGCGTATCCTTGTCGTTCTCCAGTTCCGTCGGAGTATATATGAGGGTGGTCAGTGTCCTTTTGGGACTAGTATCGACTGTTATCTGATGTCTGCTGATTTTTAACAGATAATTTGAAACTTCCTTGGCTGGAAGCTGCTTATAAAGAAGCTGCGCAATCCTGACCTGGGCCTTTGTAGAGACTACAGGGATCAATTTCAATTTTTCAAATTCCGGGCTTATGTCGTATTCTTTGTTGGAATCGTGGATGCTGGGATTCTTAAGATTCTTGAGCGCTGCGACCTCTACCCTGTTTTTAAAGATGTAGATTCTTACATCATCTGCCAGATTTAACAGGATCGATCTGCTGATATCCGTCCAGACTGAATCGAGGTCTGAATTCTCAATAGAGGAATCATATGATGACAAGGCAAAGGACTGAAGCGACCAGACATAGATATCTCCATCGCTCTCATCTAATTCCTCTCCTACTCCCGTATCATGTGTTTTTATAATGCCAATCTTTTTCAGGAGGTCTTCATTCTCTTCTTTTTCATAGAAGCGGCTCTCCAATATCCGCCTGATTCTCTCTGAAATATTCCCATTCTTAGGGATTTCATCTGATATTTCCAGGATGCGGGTGCGCTTTTCGGAGCTCATGTCGGTAAGAAACTCCAGCTTGATTTCGCAGAGATTCTCAGTGCTCTCTATATGGAATGAGGCCTTGTAGTCCCCTGCCATATGCCTTACAGTCTCCAAAAGCTCTTCGGAGAGGAGGCGAAGCTGCCTCGCTAGCTTTTTATCCAAGGAATAGTACATCGAGATTAAATCTGCGGAATCTATTGCCTCATCTAAACCCTCTCCATCGCTCCCAATATTAATAACTCTTGTTTTCAATTATTAGTACTCCTTCCTTATTTTACTCTATTACTCGGCCAAGTCCGCAAAATCCCTCATGCTTTCTGCCTCTCAGCCAAACCCGTAAATCCCTCATGCTCTCTGTCTCTCGACCAAGTCCGCAAAAAAGCCTTTTTTCTCCATGAGCTCATCGAAGCTCCCGTCCTCGATTATCTTCCCCGAATCCAGCACAAGTATCCTGTCACATTGCTTGATCGTGGAGAGCCTGTGTGCTATGACGATCCTGGTACACTTCAGATTGTCCAGGGCCTGCGATACCTTCTTCTGCGTGAGATTGTCCAGCGCAGAAGTCGCCTCATCAAAAATCAATATCTTCGGCTTCGCCGCAATAGCGCGTGCTATCAATATCCTCTGCTTTTGCCCTCCTGAGATACCGCCTGCTCCTTCGGAGATGAGCGTCTGCATTCCCATGGGCATATTCTCGATATCACCTGCTATTCCAGCCTGTTCCGCCGCTTCCCAGGCTTCATCCATGGTGAGCTGCGGAGCAGCCACTACGATATTCTCATAGATGGAGCCTAAGAAAAGCTTCCCGTTTTGCATAACAGACCCTATGTTCTTACGCAGCGACTTTAGGTCGAGACTATTCATATCCATCCCATCATAAAAAATCGATCCCTTCATGGGCTTTTCGAAGCCTAAAAGAAGCCTCATTAAAGTGGATTTCCCGCAGCCGGTTTTTCCCACTATAGCAATATATTGCTTTGGCCGAATCCGAATCGAGATATTGTCCAAGATCATCGGGGCATTCTCAGAATAGCGGAATGAAACATGATTGAGCTCTATGCTGCCGCCGAGCCGATTCACCATTCTCTTATTCTCTGAAATTTCTGGCACTGTATTAAAGAAGGGGGACACCATTTCCAGAATGGGCTTTATGCTTGCTATGCTATTCGCTATGCCCGAGAGGGATAAAAAAGCACCTGATACCATGCCGTAGGCAGTATTAAATGCAACATAATCCGCCACGCTGATTTGTTCAACGATGGCGACATAATAAATAACAGCCATTCCTATCAGACTTATCGCCTGTTGAATCACTCCATTCACCTTCAGGAAAAGGATGGGGTTATATTCCAGCTTCGCAGACTTCGAAAAAAGATTCGCCCATTTCGAAAACGCACGTTTTTCTGCACCTGAGAGCTTGATCTTTTGCACGCCTGCCACCATGGAATGTGTGATTCCGCTTTCTTTGGCAGATAATTCCATGCGTTTTTTAGAAAGATTCATCTCCAGAAGGGTAGTTACCAAGGTGAAAACGGTCGTTATGATTATTACGAATAGCGCAGGCACCACCAAAGCGGGTGTAAAAGTCAAAATCTGCGAAACATATGCCAGCGAAAAAATCGAAGTTAGACCGGTAGAGAGTGTTATATCCAGCAAGGTCTGGCAGAGGTTATTCATATACTGTATCCTCTGCGCCAATTCTCCGGAGGTATAGTTCCTAAAAAAATCTGCGGGAAGGGATAGGACCCTCATCATGGCCGCAGCTTCTACGCTCACCGATAGCTTCGTACTGGGCTTTGCGAGAAAGAGGCTCTTTATGGAATTCAAAAGGATATTGCTTACCGTCAAAGCCACCAGGAAGGACCCGGCTGCCAAAAGCACGCTGATATTGCCGCTTTTAATGACGCTGGAATAGAGAAGCCTGTTCATCCTCGGGAAAATCATGCCTACCATGACTGCTATCGCTGTTGTGCCAGCCACCGCCGCAATATCCGAAAAGGAGAGGGTCTCCACCATATAACGTATGATATCAAAAAGATTAAGCTTCTTTAGAGGGAAGGGCTTGTAAAAACAGATTGCTTCCGTTTCAAAAAGCTCCTCGATCCGAGAATCTATGTTGATTTTCCAGCCAGAGGATGGATCCTTATAGCTATAGCCTAATATATGCCTGTTTGGCAGCAGGGCTACAAGGATGCCCTCTTCTTTCATTACCCCGAGCATGGGACCCGCAGCATTTTTGTGCCATCCCTTTTCCAACTGCACCGTCCTCTTCATTATCCCATAAGGGCGAAAGGCATACTCCATCTGCTCTTCCGGGTCCTCTATTTCATCGGGGATTTCAGAGGCCTTCAGGTGATAGAATTTCAATACCTCATCCAGGGCGCCTTTCATTATTTGCCGGTTATCTTTCAGGGCAGTCGCTATCTTATTGCCCATCACCGCTCCCGTCAAACCTATCAAGGCATCAGTGAATACTTCATCGTCCCGCAGCTTCCGCTGCTTTACCTGTTCGCTAAACCAGCTCTCCTCAAATATCTCACTCATTCGTCACAAGCTCCGTATAAGCCCCGCCCTTGGCGAAAAGCTCCTCATGGGTCCCTCTCTCTACAACCTTTCCATGGTCAAGGACGACTATCTCATCGCTGTCCCTTATGGTAGAGAGCCTATGTGCAATAACTATACAAGTGATGCCCCTGTCCTTTATGGCCTGCACCACGCCAAATTCCGTTTTTGCGTCAAGGGCTGAAGTCGCCTCGTCAAGGATGATTATCCTGGGGTCGCCGGAAAGCACCCTCGCAATCTCCATTCGCTGACGCTGCCCTCCGGAGAAATCCGAGCCGCCCTCATTCATCTTATATTGATATCCGCCGTCCCTGAGCATTATCTCGTCATGAATCTGCGCATCTCTTGCAGCCAGGATCATCTCGAAATCCTCGATGGAATTATCCCACATCTTGATATTATTCGCTATGGTATCCTCGAAAAGAATGATATCTTGATCCACCACGGAGAGCGATCCCGTGAATACGCTCCTGTCGATTTCCTCGCGTTTTTTCCCATCGAATAAGATTTCTCCGCTCCAGGGCTGATATAGCCCCGAGATCAGCTTTGAGAGAGTGGACTTGCCGCAGCCCGATGTCCCGACGAATGCCACTCTTCCGCCCGGCTTTATCTTGATGCTGAAATCCTCTATTAGCGGCTTTCCCAATTTTGAATATCCGAAGGAGACATTCTTTAGCTCCACCCCGCCCTTCAGCTTCTCGTAAGACTGTTCCTGCGCAGCAGCCTCGCTCTTCTTCGTCTCTTCAGCCGCATTATATTTATCCAGAGGGTACTCCATAACGTCCTCGATGCGTTCCATGTTGGTGCGCATTTCCTGCAGCACCTGCCCGGCGGAAATGAGCTTGGTGGCAGGGGCCGTGAAAGATGAAAGAAAGCCCTGAAAGGCTGTTACCATGCCGAGTGTAAAGTTCCCCTGCATTACGAGATAGAGCCCCCCGCATAGCACAAGAACATTTGTTATCGAAGAAACTGCCATGGGGATGATTCCCAGCACTTGATTCAAGTTCATGAACTGGACTTTTGAACTATTGACTCTGGCCTGGATCCCCGCCCACTTTTCGAAGTACCCGTTCTCCGCCCCGTTCGCCTTGATGGATTCGATCATATCTATTCCGTTCACTGTGGCAGAGGCGAATTTTCCGGAGTCTCTCATCTGCACACGTGTTATATTTATTCGCTTAGAAGAAATATAGCGGGAAAGCCCCAGGTTCATAAAGATTGAAAGGAGCCCCAGGATGGTCAAGGGGACATTGTATCTCATCATTATGACGAGATAGAATACCGTCATGCTGGCATCCAGGAAGAGGGGGGCAAAGACCGATATCAGTTGTGACGCAACGCTCTCATTTAGGGAACGCCGCTGTTCGATATCGCCTGTCATTCTCTGGGAAAAGAATTCCATCGGAAGGGAAAAGATCCTCCACATATAGCTGGAGCTGCCTATCACCGCCATCTTCCCATTTATCCGGAGTGAATAGATGCTCTGCAGGAATTCTACCACGAGCTCTATCCCTATGAAAATAACGAGGGCCCACATGAAGTACCCAACCAGCCCTTCATTCATGCCTCCCAGCATCCTGTCCATCAGGATTTTTTCAAAGACTGGATTTATTATGCCCAGAAGAGATGAGATAACAGATGTCATGATCACGAAAGCGACCGCGACTCCCGCCCCTCTGAGCCTCTTCTTCGCAAAAGAGAATATGCTCTTTTTATGCCCATCCGGGACAAAGGCCACCGTAGGCTCGAACATGAGGCAGATGCCGGTGAAGGACTTGTCGAATTCCTCCATCTCTATCTTGACCATTCCCCTAGCGGGGTCATTTATGACCGCTTTGCCATTTTTGAAGCCGCAAAGCACCACGAAATGGCTGAAATTCCAGTGGATGATACAGGGAAAGCTTCCCTCTTCCTGAAGCTCTGAGACCTCAAACTTGTACCCGGCCGCATCGAGGCCGTAGCTCCTGGCAGCGAGCAGGATATTCTTGGCATTCGAGCCATCGCGGGACACCCCGCAGTCGCTCCGTACCTGCTCCAGGGGCAGCCATTTGCCAAAATAGGCAAGAACCATGGTCAGGCAGGCGGCTCCGCACTCCAATGCTTCCATTTGCATTATCATCGGCACCTTCGCCACCGTCTTGAAGCATAGGGGCCCTATTCGATTCAATTTTTGCTTTGTTTGCTTAGTATTTTGTGCCATAATAATTACTGTTATTCAAAGAGAAGCTGGACCGGGTAGATATCTTCCACTATTATGTCCACACTATAGGAGCCGTCCGGGAGCAGCATATCAGTCGCAATCGGATAGATTGCCGTATCCTCTTTCCATTCCATTTTCTGCAAAATGCTGTTTGATAAAATGTCACTGGCCTGCAGCGGAGAGGGAGAAACACTCAGAATTTTCCCCTCATCTTCTCCCACGTTGATTGCCATGCCGGCCTTCACCGATCTATAATCTTCACCATCTATATAGCAAATAAATTCCCCCTCGTCGGAAATCCCATAGGCGGTAACGATAAATTGCATCCTGCCAAAATTCGCCCATATGCAGACCCCAGCGAGAAAAACGATGATGGCAGACAATATTAGCCAGACTCCCGGGCTTGTGACTTTGATATAATCGTAGAGATCCTCCGGAGAGGCTACATTGTCCAGGCTTGTCTTCCTGAAGATTGAATTTTTCCTTTTGTCCATATATGTTCCTTTAGTAACTATTCACAGTCAGTAAACTCGGGCATTTTTGATGCGAGTTTTGCAGCGATTCGGCCTTGCGCGAAGCGCTGCACTCATGGCCGAATCGCCGTTACTGTTCACGGTCAGTTTTTTTACCGTGAATAGTAACCCTTTATGAGAAATGGAGCCATGGGGAATCCCCACAGCCCCTTAAGCTTCTATTCTATTGCCTTATTCGCTCATTTCAGACAGCAGCTTTTCTAGGCTGATGATCTTTACGCAAAGAGTGAATAGCTCCGCTGCCGTGCGCAAGTCTTCCAAAGGCGGGTAGGTGGGCGCCACGCGGATATTGGAGTCCTGCGGGTCCTTTCCATAGGGCCAGGTCGCGCCTGCGGTAGTCATAACGACTCCCCCCTTCTTCACCTTGTCAACTATGGCCTTTGCGCAGCCGGGCAGGGTGTCGAAGCTGATGAAATAGCCTCCGCGGGGCTTTGTCCAGGTGCCGATTCCGAGTCCTCCCAGGTTCTTTTCAAAAATCTCCTCCAGGAGCTCGAATTTCGGCCTGATTATGGCCGCATGCTTTCTCATGTGCTCCTTCATCGCATTTATGTCCTTGAAGAACCTCGCATGCCGGAGCTGATTCACCTTATCATGCCCGATGGTCTGAATCTTCAACTGATTCATGATGTCCTGCAAATTGTTGAGAGAGGTGGCAAGAGCCGCAATCCCGCTCCCCGGGAAAGTGACCTTTGAGGTAGATGAGAATTTATAGACCAGATCCGGATTCCCCGCCCTGCGGCACTCATCCAGAATCTCAATCAGGTAATCTTGGTGGTCATCATAGAGATGGTGGATCCCATAGGCATTGTCCCAGAAAATGCGGAAGTCCCTGGCCGCAGGCTTGAGTCTCGCAAAGCGGCGCACGGTCTCGTCCGAATAGGAATATCCTTGAGGATTCGAATATTTTGGCACGCACCAGATTCCCTTTATGGCCTCATCCTCGCTCACCAGCCGCTCCACCATATCCATGTCGGGGCCTGTCGGCGTCATGGGTACCGGGATCATCTCTATGCCAAAATATTCCGTGATCTTGAAATGGCGGTCATAGCCCGGCACAGGGCAGAGGAATTTCGTCTTTTGCAGCTTCCCCCAGGGAATATTCCCCATTATTCCGTGAGTATAAGCCCTGGAAACAGTATCGTACATCACATTCAGGGATGAATTCCCATAAATAATGATATTTTCAGGATTATTCTCCATCATGGCCCCAATCAGGACCTTTGCTTCAGGAATTCCGGTAAGCACTCCATAATTTCGAACATCCGTCCCATCCTCGGCACTCAAATCAGCCTCGGAATACAGGGCATCCATCATGCCCATCGAAAGATCCAACTGCTCCCTGCAGGGCTTGCCGCGGCTCATGTCCAACTGCAGCTCCATCTCCTGAAAATGGAGGTACTGCTTACGAAGAGGCAAAAGCTCCTCTTGCAATTCTTCTCTTGTCATTTCTGAATATGGCTTCATTTTTTGTCCTCCTTTTTTATGTTCTTAAAAGCTTTCCGAGCCTTCTCAGCATTTCCAATGCTATTATTCCTATGAGAAAGCCAGTAATAACACCAGATACGATTAGCGGCGGCAAATACCAGGTGATTCTGAAATCCTTGACTGCGGCGGCCGCCACGAGGATCTGCCCGACATTGTGAAAAATCCCGCCGAGCATGCTGACTCCCCTGATTGAAAATATGCCG
>JAGBNY010000024.1 GCA_017634175.1 Lachnospiraceae bacterium | reverse complement strand
GTTATACATATGGCGGCGCAGCCCTTGGTCTTAGAGGGCTATAAAGACCCGGTCGGGACCTTTTCAACGAATGTGATGGGCACAGTGAATCTGCTGGAGTGCGTGAGGGTCACGGACTCGGTGCGTTCGGTCCTGAATGTCACTACCGATAAGGTTTATAAAAACAGGGAATGGTGCTGGGGATATCGGGAGGATGAAGAGCTCTTCGGGAGAGACCCCTACAGCAATTCAAAGTCCTGTTCGGAGCTTGTGACAGGAAGCTTCCGGGATAGCTTCTTTGGTGATATGGATGGTAGGAAAACCGCTATTTCTACGGCCAGAGCGGGTAACGTGATCGGGGGCGGCGATACGGCAGAAAACCGGATCATCCCGGATGCGGTGAGGGCGGCTGAAGGCCGCAAAAAATTGATTGTGAGGAACCCTTATTCCGTGCGTCCCTATCAGCACGTGTTGGAGCCGGTATTTGCCTATCTCATGATTGCGGCGAAGCAATTCGAGGATCCTTCGCTTTCGGGGAGTTACAATGTGGGTCCTGAAGAAAAGGACTGCATTGGTACTCAGCACCTGGCAGACCTCTTTACTTCCAAGTGGGGAGAGGGAGCGGCCTGGGAAGCGGCGGAGACGAAGGAGCTTATGGGAAACCGTGACCGCTTTCATGAGGCGAAATTCTTGAAGCTGGACTCTTCTAAAATAAGAGCGGTCTTTGGCTGGAGGCCCCGCTGGGACATTGAAACGGCGGTTGCCAAGACGGTGGAATTCGAGAAATGCAGGATTCACGGAAGCGACGTGAGGCAGTGCATGGAGAAGCAGATTCGGGAGTATATTGAAACTGCGTAGTAACTGTTCAGAACCTCCTGAGATTTCATCAAATTTGCAATTCAAGCTTGCTTGAAAATTGCAGATTTGATGAAATCTCAGGGTGGTAACGATAGTAACTGTCCCCCATACCGGGCAAGATTTGATTTCAATAAAATTTTGCGAGGTGTGGAATTGGGTTTTGAATAGTTATACTGAGTAGATATTATCTGAGCAACCGTATAGGTAGGATTTTTTGAGGAAAGTTTGATGTCAAAAAGAGAATGGACGGATGAAAAAGCGGCCAGAGCAGATATCCTCTCGATGGTGGCTGATTATTATAAAGAGTTTTTGTCTGAAGGTCAGGCGGGGACAGGCTCTGAGAATAGTGGTCTGGCAGGAGGTCAGGCGGGGGCAGGCTCTAAGGATAGTGGTCTGGCAGGAGGTCAGGCGGGGGCAGGCTCTGAGGATAGTGGTCTGGCAGGAGGGCAGGCTGGAACTGGCTCGCAGGATAATGAATTCGCCCTGAAGGGCTTCAAGCCGGGAGACCGCATAAGCTATGCGAGCCGGGTTTTCGATCAGGAAGAGCTTATGTATCTCGTGGACTCGTCCCTCGACTTCTGGCTGACGAGCGGCAGATTCTCCGCACAGTTCGAGAAATCCTTCGCAAAGTGGCTTGGCGTGAAGTACGCATATTTGGTGAATAGCGGCTCTTCAGCGAATCTCCTAAGCTTCATGGCTTTAACGGCTCCGGAACTAGGTGAAAGACAGGTGAAGCGGGGGGACGAGGTCATCACTGTTTCCTGCGGCTTCCCGACCACTGTTTCCCCGATTCTCCAATATGGCGCTGTGCCCGTATTTGTGGATGTGACGATCCCTGAGTATAATATCGACGCTAGTCTCCTTGAAAGCGCCCTTTCGGATAAGACTAAGGCCCTGATGATTGCCCATACTCTGGGGAATCCCTTTGATATCAAGGCTGTCAAGGAGTTTTGCGATTCTCATGCGCTTTGGCTTATCGAGGACAATTGCGATGCGCTGGGAAGCGAATATACACTTGACGGAAAGACTCAGTATACCGGGACCTTTGGGGACATCGGCACCAGCAGCTTCTATCCAGCCCACCACATGACCATGGGGGAAGGAGGCTGCGTCTACACGAATGATCCGCATCTCGCGAAGATAATGCTTTCCTTCAGGGACTGGGGACGGGACTGCGCCTGCCCTCCGGGGCATGACAATATGTGCGGACATCGTTTCTCCGGCGACTATGGGGAGCTTCCTCATGGTTACGATCATAAGTATGTTTACAGCCATTTGGGCTATAATTTGAAGGCGACGGACATGCAGGCGGCAATCGGCCTCGCTCAATTGAAGAAGCTCCCCCGCTTTATCCAAAGGAGAAAGCAGAACTTTCATAGGCTCCGGGAGAAGCTCGCAGCAGCAGGGGCTTCGGAAAAGCTGATTCTGCCTGAAGCGGCTCCGAATAGCTCCCCTTCCTGGTTTGGCTTCTTGATCTCACTAAGAAAAGACTCCAATATTTCGAGGGACAGCGTGACAGCCTATCTTGAGGAAAAGAACATACAGACCAGGCTCCTTTTCTCCGGGAACCTGATTCGCCATCCCGCCTTTGACAGCGTGAGGGGCAGCAGCGCGTATAGGGTGGTCGGGAATTTGGAAAACACTGATTTCGTAATGAATAATTCTTTCTGGGTCGGGGTCTATCCCGGCATGAGCGATGAGATGATTGATTATATGGCAGATAGCATAATGGAGGCACTTGAAAAGTGAGTGAGATCCAGCTTTTAGACTGCACGCTTCGAGACGGCGGCTATGTAAATGATTGGGAATTTGGGCATGATAACCTCGTTCGGATCTATGAGAGGCTTCTGGATTCGGGCGTGGACATTATAGAATTGGGCTTCCTGGATGACAGGAGGCCCTTTGACCTAAATAGGAGCATTTTCCCAAATACGGCTTCGATAAGGGAAATCTGGGGCGAGACGGCCGGGATGACGGCCCGGTTGGGACAGCTTGGCTTAGGGCGTGAGGGGGTGGGCCCTTCTAAGGCCAGATCGGCACATCTCACGGCCATGATCGACTATGGGACCTGCGACATCAAGAATATTGAGCCCGCCGAGACAAGCTTCGTGGATACGATCAGGGTGATCTTTAAGGAGCATTTGATGAAGGAGGCCCTTGATTACTGCGCAGAATTAAAAAATAAAGGCTACCTGGTGTGCGCGCAGCTTGTTTCCGTGACTACTTATACCGAGGAATCTTTGAAAAGGCTGATTGAGATCGTGAACAGGATTGAGCCCTTTGCGCTCTCGATGGTGGATACCTATGGGCTCCTGGACCCGTCGAAGCTCCTTTGGATAAATAGGATCATAGATAGCTGTCTTTCGGAAAAAGTCAAAATTGGCTTCCACGCCCATAATAATCTTCAGCTCGCATATGCGAACAGCATGGCGTTTTTGGCGTCTGGAAACAGGCATGACATGATAGTGGACGGCACCCTCTATGGGATGGGGAAGAGCGCGGGGAACGCTCCGCTGGAGCTTCTTTCGATGCATTTAAATCAAAATTATGGGAAAAGCTATGAAATCGCTCCAATGCTGGAAGCAATCGAAGAGAGCCTGATGGATTTCTATTTGAAGAGCCCCTGGGGCTATAAGATGAATTTCTATTTATCCGCAAGGAATAAATGCCATCCGAGCTATGTCAGAGACTTTTCAAGTAAGCAGAATCTTTCTATCTCGATGCTGGACAAGGCACTGTCGGAAATTGAGCCTGATGAAAAGAAGCTGCTCTACGACAGGGAAGCTTCCGCAAGGGCGTATAGGGACTTCAGGGAGAGCGTCTTTGATGATGAAGCCTCTCTAGAGGAATTGAAGGAAAAAATTGCGGGCAGAAAGGTGCTGCTCCTTGGACCCGGTAAGAACGTCAGGCTTCAGAGACAGAGGATAGAGGATTTTATCGAAAAAAACGCTCCATTCGTTATTTCGATCAATTTCGTCCCGGAGAAACTAAGGCCGGATTTTGTTTTCGTGACAAAGACAAATAGATACAGAGAGATGGAGCCATTATTGCTTCAAAAGGAAGCCGCAGGATCAAAATCAGGCATGGCTCCCGGGATAATGATCACCAGCAACGTGGCATGCATAAGCGGGAAAAATCCCATTCTCTTTGAGAAATCGCTGCTTCTGGAGGAAACTGCCCAGATGAGGGACAATCCATTCTTGATGCTCCTTAAGATTTTGAGGAAGATTGGCGTGATGAGAGTGTCCTGCGCGGGCTTTGATGGCTATTCATCGAGGGAGGATAATTACCTGAATCCCGGCATGGAGTACTCCTTCATAAAGGAGAACGCTTCCAGCATGAACCGTGATATAAGGAGCGCGCTCAGGCGTGGCTTTTCCGACATGGAAATAGAATTCGTGACCTATTCTCAATATCAGGCGGAAGAGGACAGCTTATATGCGGGGTTCTAGTGTACTGACACAATCTAAATTGAACTAATGCTTGCGCTGCAAAACCTCAACGGCAGAGGATCCATGCCGCAAGCATAAATTCAATTATGATTGTGCCAATGCACTAGGAGGATCTGGGCGGCAAATCACGCTTTAATTGCAAGCGGGATTTGGATTTGCGGTCCTAAAGGGTTTTTATGGAGGTAAAAAAATGAGAAAGATACTCGTCGTGATTGATATGCAAAATGATTTCATTGATATGGCTCTTGGCACGAAAGAGGCCTTGGGAATCGTCGATGCAGTGAAGGGTAAGATTAGTGGCTATAGGGCAGAGGACATTGTGGCGACAATGGACACCCATGAAGATAATTACATGGAGACCCAGGAGGGGCGTTATCTGCCCGTGCCCCATTGCATTCGGGGGAGCGAGGGCTGGAAGATCCGGCCGGATATAGCAGAGCTCTTAAAGGGTGCGAGGGTCTTTGAGAAGCCGACCTTTGGGAGCATGGAGCTAGCGGATTATCTATTAGGGGTTTCAAGGGGTGAAGAGATTGAACTGGAGCTAATCGGTCTATGCACCGATATCTGCGTGGTTTCTAATGCTTTGCTGCTAAAGGCCGCTATGCCGGAGGTGAAGATTACCGTGGATTCCTCCTGCACAGCGGGAGTCACGCCGAAAAAGCATGAGGCAGCCCTTGAAACCATGCGCTCCTGCCAGATTCAGGTGATTTAAGGGGTCTATAGGAAACGCCCCCTGCCCGCACTTCGCAAAATTTGATTTCTTGATCGATTTAGACGATAGGAAATCAAATTTTGCCACCTGTGCGGTTGGAAGCACCCATGGTGCTTCCAACCCATCCCCAAAGACTCGCAAACCCGTGCTTCGCACTCTACTGTCCACTATCGTGG
>JAGBNY010000023.1 GCA_017634175.1 Lachnospiraceae bacterium | reverse complement strand
CTTGAGCAAAAAATCTTACCTGATTCCAGAGGGTTCTGAATAGTTACCTACAGGCAACAAATTCTTATGTTATCAAATAATAATTATGTATGCAAGCCCTAAATCCTTATGTGACAATCCCTTCTCTTTGTGATATGATTAGACGTATATTTTTCCAAAAGAGGAGGTTATGGAAAATGTTTTTTATTCTATTTTTGTTCCTGATAGTCATTGTGCTTGCCTTAACAAATATCCGCATAGTGCCCCAGGCCTCTGCCTTCGTGGTGGAGAGATTGGGGCAGTATCTGGACACTTGGAATGCCGGCATCCATATCAAAATCCCATTCATAGACCGCATAGCTAAACATGTGCTCCTGAAAGAGCAGGTCGCGGACTTCGCGCCCCAGCCTGTCATAACAAAGGACAATGTCACCATGCAGATAGATTCGGTGGTGTATTTCATGGTGGTGGACCCCAGGCTCTATGCCTACGGGGTGGATAAGCCTCTGATGGCAATGGAGAATCTCACCGCCACGACGCTCAGGAATATCATAGGCGACATGACCCTGGACGACACGCTGACCAGCAGGGAGACCATCAATTCCAGGATGCTGCAAACCATCGACCTTGCGACCGATCCATGGGGCATAAAGGTCACGAGAGTCGAGCTAAAGAATATCATGCCTCCCGAGGCCATTAGGGACTCGATGGAGAAGCAGATGAAGGCCGAGCGTGAAAAGAGGGCGGCTATCCTGAATGCCGAGGGAGAGAAGCAAGCCATGATCCTCGAAGCACAGGGCAAGAAGGAGTCCGCTGTTTTGAACGCCGAAGCTGAAAAGCAGGCCACGATCCTAAAGGCCGAGGCCGCGAAGGAAAAGCAGATAAAGGAGGCCGAGGGCCGGGCAGAGGCCATAAAGAAGGTTCAGGAGGCCACTGCGGAGGGCATTAAGATGATAAAAGCCGCCGGAGCCGACGATGCCGTTATCAAGCTGAAGAGCCTGGATGCCTTCCAGACCGCAGCGAATGGGCAGTCCACGAAGATCATCATCCCTTCCGAGATCCAGAGCCTGGCGGGGCTTGCGGCGGGTATCAAGGAAAGCCTGTGAGGCAAGGAGACATATGAAATTCACTAAAATGCAGGGCTGCGGCAATGATTATGTCTATATTAACGGCTCTTTAGAAGAGATTCCCAAAAGAAACGAGTGCGCTATCCGCCTCTCAGACCGGCATTTCGGCATTGGGTCAGACGGAGTGATCTTCATAAACCCCTCTGAAAAGGCCGATTTTGAGATGGAGATGTATAACGCTGATGGCTCCAGGGGAGAGATGTGCGGGAACGGGATCCGCTGTGTCGCTAAGTATGTCCATGACAAAGGACTCACGGATAAGACGGAGCTCCAAATCGAGACCCTGGCCGGAATCAAGAGCGTAAGCCTCGCCCTGGACGAGAATGGAAGAACGAAGGAAGTCACTGTTGACATGGGGTCCCCGGAGATGGATCCTGCGAAGATTCCATGCACTTTGAATTCAGGCGAGCCCAGCAGTCCAATCATAAATGTCCCGATCATAGTCCAGTCGAATGAATACAAAGTCACGGCTGTCT
This sequence comes from Lachnospiraceae bacterium, assembly GCA_017634175.1. Lineage (GTDB taxonomy): Bacteria > Bacillota > Clostridia > Lachnospirales > Lachnospiraceae > NK4A144. The sequence goes on along the minus strand of JAGBNY010000023.1, from coordinate 4,180 downwards.
CCATGGGAAATCCCCATGCGGTGATATTCATGGACTCAATAAACGATCTGGACCTCGAAAGAATGGGACCTATGTTTGAGACTCATCCGGCTTTCCCGAACCGGGTCAATACTGAATTTGTGAGAGTGATCGACAGATCCACCTTGCAAATGCGGGTCTGGGAGAGGGGCAGCGGCGAGACCCTGGCCTGTGGGACAGGTGCCTGTGCGAGCCTGGTCGCAGCCGTCCTCAATGGCTATGCTGAGGATGAAGCGGTGATTAAGCTAAAAGGCGGAGAACTATCCATTAAATGGGACAGGCAGGAAAACAGGGTCTATATGACAGGTCCTGCACAGTTCTGCTTTGAGGGGTCCATATAAACCAGGGCAATAACTATAGTAAACGACATTAGCAATTGTTGTTTCCGTAGATTTAAAAGCTCTGCTTTTGGAATTTACGGCTCTGGGAAGCAAAATTACTTTTGTCGTTTATTATAGTAAATGCACAAAATGGTGCCGGGGTCATAACCTCATAATCACCTACTTAACTACTATATATGTATAATCCAAGGGTGTGAAATCATCTTATATGGTATGTGACTACTGTGAAAATGGCTTTTTACCCCGATATCACAAAATGCGTGTATTAACCAGAATTTGATGCACAGGGGGCTGCACAAGGGAAAGTGCTGCCAGAGGCGGCGTGTGGCCGGTGCAGAGGAAACAAATCAAAGGAGATCAGATGTTCAAGATCAACAAAAATTATTTGAACCTAAGAGGTTCCTATCTATTTTCCACCATTGCGAAGAAGGTGGAAGCTTTCACAAAGGAGAATCCTGATAAAAAGGTCATAAGGCTCGGTATCGGAGACGTGACTCAGCCCCTGACCCCAACCATATTGAAGGCGCTGCATAACGCCGTAGATGAGATGGGAAAAGCCGAGACCTTCCATGGCTATGCCCCGGACCTTGGCTATTCCTTTTTAAGAGAGGCGATTTCAAAGCATGATTTTGAGGAAAAAGGGATCCAGATAGCACCGGATGAAATCTTTGTTTCTGACGGCGCAAAATCGGACTCTGGGAATATACAGGAGATTTTCTCCACAGACTGCAAGGTGGCTGTCTGCGATCCGGTCTATCCGGTTTATGTGGACACGAATATAATGAGCGGCCGCACCGGGAAATGGGTTGGCGATGACAGTACCGGGAAATGGTCAGATGTGATCTATCTCCCCTGCACCGAGGAAACTAATTTCGCTCCGGAGCTCCCTAAGGAGATACCGGACTTAATCTATATCTGCTCTCCCAATAATCCGACTGGTTCCGCGATGACAAAGGATCAGCTTCAAAAATGGGTGGATTTTGCGAATGAGAATAAGGCCGTCATTATCTATGACGCGGCCTATGAAGCCTATATCTCCGAGGACAATGTGCCCCATTCAATCTATGAGTGCGCCGGAGCCAGAAGCTGCGCCATAGAGCTCCACTCCTTCTCCAAGAATGCGGGCTTTACCGGAGTCCGCTTAGGATTCGCAGTGGTCCCGCACGATCTAAAGGACTCTGACGGGGTAGAGCTCCACTCCCTCTGGGCCCGCAGGCACGGCACGAAATTCAATGGAGCCCCCTATATCCAGCAAAGGGCAGGGGAGGCCGTCTATTCAAGCGAAGGCCAGAAAGAGGTCAAGGGGCTGGTCTCCTACTATATGGAGAATGCGGCAATGATCCTTAAAGGGCTGAAAGAGGCGGGCTACAAGGTGAGCGGCGGTGTCAACGCCCCCTATGTCTGGCTCAAGACCCCGGACAATATGACAAGCTGGGATTTCTTCGACCATCTCTTGAAGCACGCCAACGTAGTCGGGACCCCCGGCAGCGGGTTCGGTCCCAGCGGAGAGGGCTACTTCCGCTTGACCGCATTCGGCACTCACGAAAATACTATCGCAGCGATGGAAAGAATCAGCAAAATGTAAGGAGCTGTGCAGGAATAACTTTTCAAGATCGCGCAGGATTTTTATTCAAGTCCGTAGGGCAAGATGAGGGCGACAAGCGTGCGATGCATGAATGCTTTTATGTAACCGAATCTTGCCCTGCGGGATCGGATAATCTGTTATGGCTCCTTATTTTTTATATTCAAATAAGGAAAAATTCCTTGCCCGTCAATCCATGATTCCTGATGCACATCATGAATCTTGTCGCTTGGCTCATATCCGCCTATCAAAAAGGGGGACTTGGGGTCATGGCGCCGGCTTTGCTCTATCACAACCTCCTTTTCCACATTCGCATAGCAATACTTGCAAAAATGCCTGCAGGTATTATAAGCCCCGATGTCGCAGGATAGGTAACAAGCACATTCTGCCCTTGCGCCCTTGAAACGCGGGGCTATGAGCCTCTTCCCTATCGCTTTCTCATAGTCGCTGATCTTCATGCAGCCGCCGCAGTCCGCACCGAATGAAGCAAGAAAATCGCCCTCAGCGCAGGGCTTAAGCGTCATGCCGTGGGACGCGGCTATATTGACGAATGCCCGCCCTAATAAGACCTTCTCTTCCATCCTGACCTCTCTTATCTTCGGTAAATTTCGCCTGACCTTTGGAAAAAGGTCGATGAAGCTTATCACTGCTGTCTTCGTGAATCCATCCAATTCAGAGGCGATCTCCTCGAACGCCCGCAGATGATATTCCACCGTATACCTCTCGGAAACAAGGATCGGATCATATCTCAAACCCACAGAGTCGATTCCTACAGTCCTAGACAGAGTCTTAAAGAGTTCTAAAAGCCTGTGCTTATCCGGCACCTTCGGCTCTATGTCCCGCCCATAGGGGGTAAGGCTCACAAACCAATATTGGCCGTACCCATGAAGCAGCTCCATATACTTAAACATAGGCTCGGGATTCTTTGTGCAAAACCCGATCACGTCCACGACGGATGGATCCAGGCGGTAACGGCTGACCTGACTAAAATTGTAAGGATTCCGCACGCACACAAAGCCCTCTTTCAGCCTGTTTGAAAACCATTCGGCATAGAACGCCGGGATATCTGTCCTCTGCCCGGTATTTATAATCACGTCAAAAACCTCCCTCCTTTACTAGCCTTTTAAGGATATCATAGCAAACGACAAAAGTAATTGCGCTTTCGTGAGCCACAAATGCCATAAGCATGGCGTTTGCAGCTCACGAAAATGCAATTACTAATGTCGTTTACTATATTATAAATCTTTCTGAGTTGATTTCAACTCAAATTGGAGTATAATAGAACGGTCATTGAATGATACCGTGTAGAACTATTTTGCACAATAATCATATTTTCAGGGAGAAGGACGATGGATTTACAGGAATTATTGAGACACTTTGATAATGGAGATACAGTCGGGGAGTCCATGGAAGTGATCGAGCTAATGAGATATTATAGCAGGGAAGCCCAGAAGATCACCATGGAAATAAATACTAAGTACCACGAGCCTGAAGAAATTGAGGAGCTTTTCTCAAAACTAATCGGCAAGAAGGTCGGATCTCATTTCGGCCTATTCCCGCCTTTCTATACCGATTTCGGAAAAAACATAACTATAGGCGACAACGTGTTTATAAATTCCGACTGCAAGTTCCAGGACCAGGGAGGGATATTCATAGGCGATGGCTCCCTCATAGGCCATGGCGTAGTGCTGGCCACATTGAATCACGACCTGGACCCTGCCAAAAGGCAGTCGCTCCATCCAGCCCCGATAAAAATCGGAAAGGGCGTATGGATAGGCGCAAATGCCGTCGTCACGCAAGGCGTGACTATCGGCGACAATGCTGTAGTCGCAGCCGGAGCCGTGGTCAATAAGGACGTGGCAGCTAATACGGTAGTCGGCGGCGTACCCGCGAAATTCATAAAGAACATTTAACTCTAAAGAGGAACATAAAATTCTTTGACGAAATCTTGGAGGAATGGGATGGAAAGGACTTTGATTAATCACGGATATTGCGAAATGTGCGCGCGGTTTTTCGTTCTCGCAAACAGCAAGGTATACGATTCAGCTTCTTTCATCCTCATACTCATGAATTCCGAATTGGCAGAGCATATTTTCAATAAGGCACTGTAAATAAATAACTTCCGAAAATTTCGCAGAATTTTTCTTCGAGGTCGTAGGTCAGGATGAGGGCGCATAGCAGGCTATGTAACCGAATCCTGACCTGCGAGATCGGAGAAAAAGGCAAGAAATTTATGAAG
>JAGBNY010000022.1 GCA_017634175.1 Lachnospiraceae bacterium | reverse complement strand
GAGGGATTCCCGGCTGACTCTTGTTATGCCCGTCATCACCGCCCTCCCCATATAAGGGTTGGTCTTAAAAGTATTATTGAAGAGGAGGCGGGTGAACTGGACTAATTCCTGCCAGTAGCCGAAAGACCAGGCCTCCTGCAGGGGTGTGTCATATTCATCGAGCAGGATGAGGACCTTCTTATAGAGCATGGCAGAAAGGCGCTTCAGGGCATAAGGGGCATCCGCAGCATTTATTTCATATGTCGTTTGCTTATATTCATTTCTCTCGGCTTCGGCAAGTTCATCGCATGTGCCAAGTTCCGGAAAGCTTAAGTATATTTCCCTGATTTGGTGGCGTATGCCAATCAGCGCGTTTTCCATATCCGTTGCCTTGATCCCGGCAAAGGTGATGAAGATTACCGGATAAGTCCCCTGCAAATTCCTGTATTTCTCATCTTTCCATATATCAAGCTCCTCAAAGAGGTCTCCCCTGTCCTTGTATTTGTTCGAGAAGAAGCAGTACAGCATATTCATGTTGAGGGTCTTCCCGAAACGGCGGGGCCTGGTGATGAGCGTGACTGACGATTTTCTTTCCCACCATTGTCTGATGAAATAGGTCTTATCTATGTAGAAACTGTCGTCTTTAATGATCTGCTCAAAACTCTGTTCGCCTATAGCTATTTCTTTCGCCATAAAACACCTCTATCGGTTAGTGGAATTTTTTCCGCCACCTGTTCTGTGCTTCGCACAAGGCAGAATCGCTGCCAAACTCGCATTTTATGCACCGAAAAACGGTACAAAAATGCTCGAATTTATTGACTGCGAGTAGAATATATTTAAGGAGCGACCCTTTCGATAAATCCCAGCTTTTCTAACTGCTTCATGTAGACACTGAGCCGCTCATACAGCGGCTCGGCCTCATCCAGGTATTTGCCTCGAACTAAAATGCCAATATCGTAAACGGTGCGCTTGCCGTCAATGCAGGTGAAGACAAAGCTGCCCATGCCCTGCAGCGTGATATGGGAAACGGGCGGCTTCTTGAAAAAACGCTGCGCGATCCTGTTCGCAAAACCCTTGTTCTCCATATCGACTATGACGGCCCCGTCTCTCTCGATTCGCCAAACCAAAGCCTCCCTGACCTTAAAAACGCAGTCCAGAAAATTATCCTGCTCCATCACTTGGCTTTACGCTTTCTTTTCCACGGCAGACTTGTACACAGCAATAGCAAGCACAATGAGGAGGATCAGGGCTCCTGCCCATCCTGTTGAGAATGATGCGGAAACATCCATCTTATCCACTATGCCAACTACCGTAAGAATAGCGATTATTACCCCGAGCAGCCCCTCTCCGGCTATAAGGCCTGAGCAAAACAGCACTCCCTTGCCCGCTTCATTTTGAGCATTTTTATTCTTTTTATCTGCGGCGAATCTGATAAGGCCGCCAACCATTATCCCAGAAGAAAGCTCAAGCGGGAGATAAAGGCCAATGGCTACCGGAAGGGCTGGCACACCAAGGATTTCAATAGAAATTGACAAAAAAGCACCGATGAAGATAAGCGTCCACGGGAGATTTCCATCCATAACTCCCTCGATGATCATCTTCATCATAGCGGCCTGTGGAGCTGAAAGAGCATCCGTCCCGAAACCGTAAGCGCTGTTTAGAAGAATCAGGACCGCGCCGATAGCGAATGCTGCGACTATAGTGCCAAGGATCTCGCCCAACTGCTGCTTCACAGGCGTGGCTCCGAGGATGTAGCCCGTCTTCAGGTCCTGAGACGTGTCACCCGCCATAGCTGCCGCAATACAGATAATAGTGCCGATCGAGATAGCCCCCTGCATCCCATGCGCTCCGGTGTCGCCGGAAAGCTTGAGCAGAATGGCAGCGATAAGAAGCGTCGCAATAGTCATGCCTGAAACGGGATTATTCGAGCTTCCCACAAGACCCACCATACGTGAAGAAACGGTGCAGAAGAAGAAGCCAAAGATCACAATAAGCAGGGCTCCGAGCAAGGTGACAGGGACTATCGGCACAAGCCATATCCCCAAAGTGACAACGACAATCCCTCCAATGACGATCCTCATATCGAGATCTACGGTTGTGCGTTCGATGGCCGATGACTTTGCGGATTTTAAATTCCTCACTGCCTTAGCGAATGTACTCCCTATAAGAGGAAGGGTCTTAATCAGGCTGATGATTCCTGCGGCCGCAACCGCGCCTGCGCCAATATAGCGGATATAGCTTGACCATATTCCGCTGGCCCCGTCTGAAGCATAGATAGCGGCAATTTTTTCCGTGCCGGGATAGATAACCGCGTCAGCGCCAAAAAAGGCGATGGCAGGGATCAGTACAAACCAGCCCAGGAGCCCTCCGGCAAACATATAGGCAGAAATCTTTGCCCCGCAGATATAGCCAACCGCTATCAGGGACGGATAGACCTCTGTTGAAAGCTCCGTCTTAAGGGATTCAAATTTCAAGGTGACTATCCCGGGGACGGCATGAAAACCATCCACGACAAGCTTCACAACAGCCGAAATGCCTATGCCCTCAAAAACGGCCCTTGCCGCCGAACCGCCACTCTCTCCCGCCAGGAGTACTTCGGCACAGGCAGTACCCTCCGGATAGGGTAGGATGCCATGCTCCTTAACTATAAGCGCATTACGAAGCGGCACCATGAAAAAAATGCCTAGAAGGCCTCCGAAGAGCGCAATAATTGTAATGGCGAGGAGGGACGGCATATCCATAATGCCTTCCTGAGCCCAGAGAAACAGTGCCGGTACCGTGAAGATCACGCCTGCGGCAAGGGATTCACCAGCGGATCCTATCGTCTGCACCATGTTATTTTCGAGGATCGAATCCTTTTTCAGTATAACGCGGATAACCGCCATAGAAATAACGGCGGCGGGAATTGAAGCGGATATAGTCAAACCAACCTTTAATCCAAGGTAGGCATTGGCTGCTCCGAAAATGAGTGCAAGCAGCATGCCCAAAATGACTGCCGTAGGCGTGATCTCGGGCATTGATTTGCTCGCGGGAATGTAGGGCTTGAATTCTTCATTCATGACTCTAATGTTCTCCTTTTGGCAAATTTTTCCTCTATTATAAAGGAATTTTTAGGCTAAGGCAAGTCCGGGGGCCCGTAAACTCCTCTGTACGTTTCGGCCCTCCATCCCCGCTTTTGCGAGTCTTTGGGGATGGGTTGGAAGCACCATGGGTGCTTCCAACCGCACAGGTGGAATTTTTTCTGCTTGTGCGCTTAAGAGTCTTTGGAAGGTGGAAGAGCCGATTGAAGGATAAAAGAATGCTCTCAGATATTTCTGAGAGCTTATTGAAAAATTAGGACTGGATAACGATTTTTTGAAGCGCCTCTTTCAGCATTTGAAATTGGCTAAAGTAATCCGTAATAATGAGCTTAAAATAATTTTCGGCGACTACCCCGTTGTAATCGTGAATCAGGGTATTTTTCACGTGGAGCATTTTAAGCCATGTGTCATCGGCAATCAAGCCGACTGAGAATGCCGCTCTCAAGGTCTCCTTTGGAGACCCCGCGGCAAAATCTGAGATTCCGAAGTGCTCTAAAAGCACATCCTTCATCAGCTTCCACGAAAGGTCGAAGGTCAGATTGAAGGACTGGGCTGTGGCTGCAAGTACAAAGGGCTTGTCAGGGTCAGCATTGCAAGAGAGCGATAAAGTATCGAGGCTCCTGCAAAAGCTATTGAATCGATCAATATATAGGTTTCCCATAAGCATTCATGCTGCAGCGGAGTTCCGTACTGCAAACTTCGTCATAATCAAAGATATCAATCTTTCTGAGAGTCGGAATATCATCGATGTCATCGAGCAAGGCCATGATATCATCGCATCCATAGACAATGAAATCAATGTCGCTTCTTTCCGTTGCTGTCCCTTTGGCAAAGGAGCCAAAGAGGGAGAGGTGCTCTGCTCCGTGGCTCTTGCAAATAGCGGACACCCTGTGGATGATCTCATCTATCGGCATTGTTTTTAAGGTCGTATTCATAGGTATTAAGAAGCGTTTCGATAATATTATTCAGACTGCGGGGTCAACGCAAATTACGTCAACCCCGCAGTCAGGAATCGCCGTCACTATTCACGGTCAGCTTTTTCCCTGAATAGTGACCTTAATTTGAGTCCTCGTCAGAAGAGGTATTTTCCGCTGAACCAGAGTTTTTTTCGTCAGAAGATTTATCATCTTCCGCAGAGCCGGAGCTGCTTTCGTCAGAAGAGGCTTCTTCCGCAGAACTGGTGTTTTTTTCTTCAGAAGAGGTTTTATCGCTGTCTTGATCCGCATCGTCTGAGCTATCAGAGTCATCCTCTGAGTCCCTATGGCGGGAAGCTTCTCCGTCGTCGTCATCGTCATCATCGTCATCAGAATCAGAATCATCTCTGGAATCAGACTCAGTATCTTCGGAGTCTGAGGATTCTTCGCTTTCAGATTCCTCATCTTCGGGCTTTTTGGCAGTTTCAAGAGTCTCATCGGCAGTGCCGTATCCGCTGTATTTCCCGGTCCAATAGAGGTAGAATACGTGATGGCCGATTATCGTCCCCTTGATGCCAGGGACTATGGTACGGAAGAAGAGACATTCGCCGATATTATTTGCGCCGTTCATCGCCTGCTCCGCAGCCTTTCGGCACTCAGCATTTGCGCCCTGAGACAGGACAATGGCGAGACGGCCGCTTTCCACAGGCTGGAACTGCCCTGATTGATATATGACCCCGGTAATCGTATTCGGGAAAGCCCCGCTCATGACCCTGTTCATGACGACAGCCCCCACTGCGATCTTTCCGGCCCAGGGCTCGCCGCCCGCCTCGCATTGAATGAGCGCGGCTAAAAGCTCCTTTTCTCCGCCTCCGACTGTGACCTCTTTAAGAGACCGCTTTTTCATCTGCTGAGAGAGCCTTGCCAGCTCTTCTTCCTTTTTGAGCTGTTCCTTTAATGAAGAAATGGTATTCTTTGCAGAAATGAGCTTTGCTTCATATTCAAGGGCCTGGGCTTCCGCAACGGAAATCTCTCCGGCATAGGCAGTAATGGAATTCTTTGTATTATTAACCAAGGTCTGGACTTTGGACTGCTCCACCTTGGCGTCCTCCCTTAAGTCCTCCAATTCCTCCCTGTCCTGCTCTAATTCTTCTTTCTTGCGCTTAGTGTCTTCTACGAGCTCAGAGTATCGCTTGAGCACCATCTGGTCATATTGATTGACCTGTGAAATGTATTCAGCCCGGTTCAAAAAATCCGCGAAGCTGGAAGTTTGCAAAAAAATGGTGAGGAGGTTTTCTTCGCCTCTCTCGTAGAGTATGCGGATCCTGGCCTTTAAGTATTGATATTGAGAAGCCATTAATTCCTCAGCATCTTTTATATCGGCCTCTAATCCAGCGATTTCGTCTTCTTTTTTTGTTGTCGCATCCTCTATTTGAGAAATCTTGTCCGAAACCTGGGACAACTCGTTATTTAAGCCTGTAAGGCTTTTCTGAAGGGCGCTTTGGGTGTTCTTTAAGTCCTCAACCTTGTCCTCAGTCTGACCCAGCTTCTCCTCTGTGTCCTTTTGAAGCGCTTCGGCATCCTTGATTTTTTCAGAAGTTGTTTTATCCGCAAAAACCCGCAGCGAATAAGCCCCTGAAAAAAAGAGGCTAAGATTCAGAAAGGTTATGATTATCAGCGTAATGCTGCGTATCTTTGCGGATGAAAAATGCTTCATTTAAATTGCTTCTATTTTGCTGATCCTGCGTGCGTGCCTGTCAACTCCTGAAAACTCAGTATTAAGGAAGGTGTCCACTATGTCCATGGCAAGCCATTGTCCTGTGATGACTGCGCCCATGGCAAGTACATTGGCGTCATTATGCTCACGAGTGAGACGAGCCATGGTAGAATTGGTGCAAAGAGCGCATCTTATGCCGGGCACCTTATTTGCGGAAATGGAGATGCCTATGCCTGTAGAGCAGATGACGATGCCCTTGTCGGCCTCTCCTGCCGCAACCTTTTTCGCTACAGCGTGGCCAAACTCAGGATAATCGCAGGAGTCCTTGCTGTGGCACCCCTCGTCCGTGACCTCATGCCCCGCCTCCTTAAGATGCTCGATGACCATCAGCTTCAAATCGTATCCACCGTGATCGCTGCCAATTGAAATTTTCATTTTTTTCTCCTTTCAAAGCTAATGTATGATTTGCCGAACCGGCTTCCTACACATAAATAATATTGTGCCCCGCAGCCCGAATGAGCCTATTCATTATGGCCATTCCAAGTCTGGGCGTATGAAAGGCCTCAGCGAAAATAAGCTCCGCATTGAGCTTGTCCATTTCCCTCAAAATATTGAAGAGCCGCCTTGCAATTTCGCTTTCATCGGTCAAAGAGCCGATAGAACGGACTATATCGCCTTTGTATTTATTAGCGGTCTCTTCCGAGGCAATGATGGCAGCCCTCTTTCCTGTCGAAAGTGCCTTCATAAGTTCATGATTTATGGCTGCTACGACTTTATCCCTTGCGCCCTCCACTATGATGAGGCGGCCTTTTGGCGCATAGTGCCTGTATTTCATGCCGGGAGCTTTAGGCTTTTGTGCAGGGTCTAAGACACCGTCAATGGCAGGGTTAATTTTAATATTTCCAAGGCAAGCAGTCAATTCGCTTAAAGAAATTCCGCCCGGCCGAAGCAGCTCAGGCACAGAATCTGATAAGTCTAAAATTGTGGACTCCAATCCTATATCGGAGGGACCTCCGTCCAAAATCAAAGGTATGAGTCCATTCATATCCTCATATACTTCCTCAGCTGTAGTGCAGCTAGGACGGCCGGAAGCGTTGGCAGAGGGAGCCGCAATGTACCCAGTTGATTCTCTGATCAGGGCTCGGGCAACGGGGTGGATCGGCATCCTGACTGCCACTGTTTCAAGTCCGCCTGTAGTCTCCAAGGGAATAAGATCGGACTTATTGAAGATAAGAGTAAGAGGGCCTGGCCAGAATTTATCCGCAAGCAGCTTTGCGCTCTCAGGTATCTCAGAAACAATGGGTTTAAGGTGGTCCCAGTCGGAGATATGTACAATCAAAGGATTGTCCGAAGGCCTGCCCTTGGCGGCATATATTTTTTTTGATGAGGCTGGATTCAAAGCGTCTCCTGCAAGACCATAAACTGTCTCTGTCGGCATACCGACGAGTTCTCCGGCCTTGATGAGTCCTCCGGCCTTAGAAATCGCGGCCTCATCCTCAGCGCCGCCGTTTAATCGAATGATCTCAGTATACATTTCATGACCCTACTGGGATATCCTGCCCGGAAGCGTAAAGATTTACTATATCCCAAACAGAGGGCATATCAAAGCCCAGCTTCCAAAATGCCGCTCCGGCCAGGCCGCTATGCTGCATAAGGTTCAATTTGATGCCGAGCGAATCTGAGTCCTCCAGCCATACCTTGAAAGTGGAATTTGTACCGTCCCCCACAGAGCCTTCTGCGTAATAGCAGCCCTCAGTGTCGTCCCAAGTCATGGACGCATTCCTGGACCTTGCATATTCTATGGCAGAAGCCATATCAAGGGTCTTGCAGCTCAGCGCCCCATTGCTGTCAGTGATCCATACCCTGGTATAGAAAGGAAGCCCATTCACCACCTTTTCAGCCGGAACCTCAGCGATAGTTTCGTCTATCCCGTATTGCACATAGTCAATAGAAGCGACGGGACCCGCTATCGAAGAGGATGCCACGGTCTCATCGTACCCCATTATAATGACATAATCGCATACCTTCCCTTGGACAGTCCTATTATAATGCAGTGTAGAAATGGTCGGCACGTAATTATCTACTGAGAGAAAGAGATTTGAGTTATGGCATAATACTGAGGTCTCCTTCAGGAATTGCTTGAAATGCGGCTCTGTCTCAGAATTCATGCTCTCGAAATCAATGTTTAAGCCGTCAGCCCCACAGGATAAGACGCTGGAAACGAGCGCTTCTGAAAGTTTCCTGCGTTTCCCTGTATCTGAAAGCACTTCCTGAAGCCCTCCGCCAGGCAGGAAGCCCTCATAATTAAAATTATCCACGGTAGGCCAGACTTTTAGTCCCGCGTTATGGGCAGTATTGACATATTCTGAACTGGAATAATCAGCAAAATTTCCCTCTGTGTCCGATAAAGGGTACCAGGTGGGACCTATGACATTGATTTTTGCTCCGGAAGAGAGGATATTCTGAATACTAGAGTTTCCGGATTTTCCCATCACCTGATGCCATCCATAGAGGACCTTGCCATCTATTTTTAATGAAGGAAAATCGATGGCTGGAGCGGATGAATCGGGCGATTCTTCGGTCGTATAGAAGTCGTCGAGGTACTTATTTTCCATAAAGCCCGTAAAACCGTCCTCGGTCATCACAGTGCTCCAAATATTATTTGCGCTCAAAATACGGAGAGCGGAATTCTTCTTCAAAGGCTCAATCATGTCGCTCTCAGCCGATTCTTCGGCGCGAAGAGCCCTGTCCTGGGTGAGATGAGCCCAGGTTGCTTCGCCCCATTCATTCCAGATTATGACCCGGTGAGGATCCTCTTCTACATATTCTATATCCGCATCCGAATACTCCCTGGCTAATTCTAAGGAAATATAGGGCTTGCCATTGATTATGGAGAAGGCGCTGTCTGCGCTGTCTTTCCATTCCTTTGTGCCATCGGGCAGGGTATAGAGAAGAAGCCCATCCTTCTCGCTGTAATAAAACCAGTCGTTTAGGCTTGACATTACAAAATCCAGGGAGAGATATGGGTCATCTTGAAGAATGAGAGCGGTATCTTCCAAAAGCTTTCCATTATAGAGGATGCCGGCAGAGCTGTCGCTGCTGCCATAAATTTCATCAAGATCCGCCTGAGTGCGCGATCCCCTGGTTATGAATGACCAGACAAAATTTGCTATGACTCCGATTATCAGGATAAGGAAGATTCCTGCGAAAAGGGGTATGAGCCGAATGAGAATTGAACGCCTGACCCGCCTGCGGGTTCTTCTGCTCCTGAGTGTAGGGCGCTTTTTCTCAATTTCAGGCTCGTCTAAAAGACCGTTAAATTGTTCATCAATGTTTGAATCATCATGAAGTCTCATATTTAGATTATAAAGAAAGAATTATTCCTTTCAGTCCATCGCGCAAAGCACGATTATAAAGACCGAATGTGCTGTAATAATTGAAAACTTAAAAAACTCTCTTTCATTATAGCATGAATTGAAAACACTCGCAAAAAAAGATTCAGAATGGATATGCCTAAACAGATAAGTACCATTCTGAATCCTTTTGCGCTTAGGGAATGTCTGAAAATAGATATTCTATGGTCGGATGCGGTCGTACCGTATCTCTTTCACGGCTCCTGAGTCATCCATGACAAAATCCGCCATGTATCTTGAAGCACTGTCCATGACTTTATTTGCAGTGCTCCGAGGAGTCATGTATCTATTTGCTACATAAATATCCACGCCCTTGTCCGCATACCTATTCAGCATGTAGAGCAGGTGCTTCTTCCCATTGTTTCTTACAACGTGCATAATACCCTCGTGTCTTATATCATTTAAGCAAGAGCTGCTTCGATCGGAGGTATGCAATGTATCCAAAGGATGTCCCTCTTGCTTTAAGAACCTTGTTTACAACTAAAGATATGCACGGGATCCGCTTAGGCTAAGCGAGTCCCGTGAATCAGGCTGTAAAAATCGCTTGAACTTAGAATAATAATAGGAATTAATAAAAACGATAGTTAAAATTATTACAGAAAACTAATATTGATAGGAACTAGACTTATATGGTTAAATGCCATATAAGGAACTTGATTAATAGATTAAGTAGACATTGATGAAAGACCATCGGGGGATTCATCTGAAAAACGATGATAGGACTCTCACCATATTTTAGAATAATAAATGATTAATAAAATGGATCGCTTACTCGATAGAACCTCCTTCCTGTTCAAAGCGATCTCTCGGATAGCCTGATTCCATCATTATAACAGTAACCGAAGATTATGCAAATCGGTCTAAAAGGCCAAAAATATGAAATTATGACATATAGAAGTACCATGAAATTTCCGAAAGACACTAATTTTGGGTTAACATAATCTATATATGGTGGATAAGGCATTTTCGATATCGTAAAAACTATGAAAATTAGTAAATTTTAGAAAAATTTCCGCCTATACGGTAAGAAGTGCCTGACAGCGCTTCCTACCACCCCAAAAGACTCGCAAAGTAAGCGTTTCGCACTCTGCTGTCCGTTGCTCTGGACTGCTTGCTTGGCTTTGGGGTAGGTTGCTCGAATAACAGCGGTTCGATCCAGATAGCTAAATTTAGAAAGTTTTTAAATATTTACTTGCGTTCTTATAAAAAAAGTCCGATAATAGGAGTACTACAATTGTTTGTATATGGATTCGGGAGGCTTTAAGAGACCACGCATGAAAATAGAGAGAGTTAACGAACATCAAATACGATGCACTCTGACAAAGGCTGATTTAGCGGAACGTGAGCTTAAGCTTAGTGAATTGGCTTATGGGACAGAGAAAGCCAAGTCCCTTTTCAGGGACATGATGCAGCAGGCTTCATATCAATTTGGTTTCGAGGCGGAGGACATACCTCTTATGATAGAGGCGATACCTTTATCAGGAGAAACCATTGTCCTCATCATTACAAAGGTGGAGGATCCAGAGGAACTGGATACAAGATTTTCTCGCTTTGCGCCGTCTCTCAGAGGAAGTGGTGAGGAAATTTCGTCTGAAACAGTCCACATCGGTGCGGATGATATCCTGGACCTTTTTAAGAAATTGACGGATCAGGCGCTGATAGCTCAAAGCTCGGTACCCCAAGCCGAGGCTTTGCCCCAGAAAAAGAATAAGAGAAATCAGGTGACGATCACAGTCCCCGTGGAGATCACCAAGCTGTATTCTTTTGAGGACTTGGATGGGGTCATAAAGCTTTCACAGGTCTTAAAGAGTGTTTATGATGGTGAGAATACTCTTTATAGAGGGACTAGAAACGGACGCTATTACCTTTTGGTTAAAAAATCTTCCCATACCCCTGAAGAATTCAATAAGATATGCAATATCATTACTGAATTTGCCAGGATTGAGAAGATTACTCCCGCTACAGAGTCCTATTTCACTGAGCATGGGGATGTCGTCATTCCCGAAAAAGCATTGCAGCAGCTTACAAAGGTGGAAAGCGGTAAGGGATGAGGAAAAGTTCTTCAAGGTCTATGCCTTGAAACCAAGTACAAGGAGGTAGAATATGGATATTGGTGGAATGAGGGGTGCAGGAGGGACGGATCCCCTTCAGGCACTTTCAAGGGCGATTACAAAGGTTTCAACTGATGCGGGTACGAAGATAAATGTTGCCGAGAAAGTCAATAAGGGTACAGAATCCTCTGAAATTACTAAGAGGGCTTTGGATGAAGCTCAAAAATCGACCGGACGGTTAGAGGACGTAGTATCGGTCTCAAGGGACGGGGATACGGTCCAGGCCAGCAAATCGGGCTTGGAAAAATTAGAAGAAGAGAAGGACGGTCAGTTTTTCATTAAGCCAAAGGATGAGAATACGGACGAAGAAGATACTGAGCGGACAAATGAGAACAGGTCTACTTTTGAGGAAGAGAGACAGGCGAAGATCGATGCCATCAGGAAAATGAGGGCGGAGCTTGCGATAGAGGCCATGGCGGAGAGGACTGTCGAAAAGGCAAATTCAGTGCTCCAGGGAAATGGAGAAGAGGATGAAGATGAGGAGACCCAGGCAGTTGGAGCGGCTGCTGCGGGCACGAATTCATTCGCAGGAGTTTCAGATGCCGATTTGGAGGCACTCTACCTAAAGGGCGAGATATCCAAGGCCGATTACGATAAGGAAATGAAGTCCAGGGAGATGGAAGAGGAAGCGAGGGATGCTAACGACACTTCTTTCTCAAGGGAAATGAGCAATACCGGAGCTGTCGCAAATCAGGCGCGTCAAGATGAGATTGAGATAGAGGGGGCTTTTTCCGAGAATGCCTCAAATACGCTCACAGCAGCTCAAAGGGTCGGCATAGTTGATGCAATGCAGGATTTCTCTTCTGGCAATAATGACCAAGCGAATGAGGCGATTAAGGCTGTTGGCGGGGTATGATATGGACTTAGAAGGCGGATGATGAATCCGCCTTCTTTTTGTGCGATAATGCCGTCAAGCGGCTGCGGGAAAAGCACGAGATATGGCCATTTATGATGATGAAAGATATATGAAGGAGGCCTTGAAACAGGCCAAGAAAGCCTATACGCTGGGTGAGGCGCCGATAGGCTGCGTCGTTATACGCAATTCAGATGGAAAGATTGTGGGCAGGGGCTATAATAGGAGGAACACAGATCATACTACGCTGTCCCATGCCGAGATGACTGCCATCAAGAAGGCTTCCAAGGCGCAGGGCGATTGGAGACTCGAAGGGTATACGATTTATGTGACTTTGGAGCCCTGTCCAATGTGCGCGGGAGCTATAGTCCAATCCAGGATGGATCGCTGTGTCTATGGGGCAGCATCGCCAAAGTCCGGATGTGCGGGCTCAATTATGGATCTTTTTTCCGTGAATGAGTTCAATCACCAGGTTGAGACGAAGAGTGGAGTCCTTTCTGAGGAATGTAGCGAAATCCTTAGCGATTTCTTCAAGAACTTGCGGTTTAAGCTTAAGAGCTTAAAAGAAGAGGCAGGGAAAGAGTCTGAGGTCGAAGATGAGACAATCTGAATCAATTTCAAGCTTGATAAAGGTGGCTAACAGGCTTGCGAAAAATTATGAGAAGGAGGCAACTGCTCCAGAAAACGCTCCGAAAGTCCGTATAGCAGTGCTCTCAAATTTCTCGATCCAGCACTTCACAAAGATATTGAGATACAGTCTGGACAAAGCAGGGCTTCGCTCTGAAATATACGAGGGGGAGTATGGAGGGATAAACATGGATATCCTGGACGATTCATCGCCCCTTTATAAATTTGCTCCCGAAATAGTCCTTCTTTTGATGCGGCATACGGACGTGGAGGTTGAGTCGGCTGAAGAAGAAATCAAATCTCTGGGCATATTATGGGACAAATTATCAGGAATTCCCGGAGTAACCATTTTTCAATCTAATTTTCCCTGTCCGATTGAGAGACCTTTAGGGACTTTGGAGTCCCAATATACATGGTCCAGTCTGTCCCTTTTTAGGGAGATAAACTTCCTCTTGACGAAGAATCATCCTTCGAATGTGAAAATATTGGACTTAGAATATCTTTCGGCATATGTGGGGAAAGAGCGGTGGTTTGATTATACCGCCTATTATCTAACGAAACAGGGCTTCTCAATGGATTATCTAATGGACACAGCTGATGAAGTGACTCGGATGGTTCTCCCAATGTATGGGATGACGAATAAGTGCCTTTGCCTGGACTTAGATAACACTCTTTGGGATGGGATTGTAGGGGAAGACGGGCCTTTAGGAATAAATTTGGATCCAAATGACCCGATTGGGGAGGCATATAGGGCTTTTCAAGGCTATGTAAAGGCTCTCTCGAAGAGAGGGGTCATTTTGGCGATTAATTCAAAGAATGATGAGGCCAATGCGAAAGAAGCCTTTGAAAAGAATCCCGGTATGGTATTATCGCTCGGGGATATATCCTGCTTCAGGGCGAATTGGGAGGACAAGGCGTCGAATATGTCCTATATTGCCAGGCACTTGAATATTGGGATGGACAGCATTGTTTTCTTTGATGACAATCCTGCTGAGAGAGAGATAATTAGGACATACTGCCCTGGAGTGACGGTTATAGATGTGCCGAATGAACCTGAGAACTTTATCAAGGCACTCGACCAGAGCGGAGCTTTTGAATGGTCAGCGGTGAGCCCGGAAGATTTGAAGAGGACAGAGACTTATAAGGCGAATGAAGAACGGGAAGCTTTGGCGAATTTAGCAGTGAATTATGAGGACTATTTAAAGGCTTTAGAAATGCGGGGGAGCTGCAGGGCAGTCGAGGAAGCGGAGCTTCCTAGATTTGCCCAGCTCATCAATAAGTCCAATCAATTCAACTTACGTACAGTTAGATACAAGGAAGCAGAGATAGAGTCCATGATGCAGGACAAGAATTTCGCCTGTCTTGCTGTCAATTTGCAGGATAGATTCAGTGAATATGGCTTGATATCCTGCATAGTGCTGAAGAGCGGCAAGGAAGCCGAGGCTTTGGGGTTCGATAATACGGACATATTCATAGATACTTGGTGTATGTCTTGCAGGGTGTTGAAGCGCGGGGTCGAGGATTTTGCCTTTATAAGGGTCTTCGAAGAAGCCAGGGCGAGGGGTGCGAAAAGGATAATAGGAGAGTATATTCCCACAAAAAAGAATGGGATGGTGGCTGGCTTCTATGCAAAACTGGGATTCAGACCGATGAAAGATCCTTTGAATAAAGATGATGCTTTCGCAAGGATACTATACAGCTATGAGGTGGCAGAGCGGGCACAGCCTGGATTTAGGGGGTGGATAGAGAGATTATGAGACCGGTTTTAGTTATTATGGCAGCAGGTATGGGTTCGAGATATGGAGGGCTGAAGCAGATTGATTCCGTGGATGCTGAAGGCGATAAGATAATTGATTTTTCAATCTACGACGCCATAAAAGCGGACTTTGCCAAGATCGTTTTCATCATAAGGCAGGAGCATCTTGCCGATTTCAAGGAAGCCATTGGCGATGTGGTGAATGAATTCATACCGGTTGAGTACGCTTTTCAAGACTTATCTAAAGTGCCTGAAGGAGCCTGGATTCCAGAGGGCAGGCAAAAGCCATGGGGTACCGCCCATGCTGTCCTATGTGCCAGAGAAAATGTGGGAGAGGCTCCCTTTGCCGTGATAAATGCCGATGATTTCTATGGGCAGGACGCTTTTTTGAAGATGGGAGAATTTTTAAGCGGATCTGAGGTTCAAGAAAAGGACTCGGACGGGGCCTGGCACTATGCGATGGTGGGCTTTCGGTTGAAAAATACCCTTACCAGTAATGGATATGTCTCCAGGGGGATTTGCAGTTCTGACAAAGACGGCTTTCTCTCCACAGTTACCGAGAGGACTCATATCGAAAAGGATGGGAATCAGGCGAGATTCTTGGAATTGTCAGGTGGTGGCGAGACATGGACGGGTCTTAGCGGTGAAGAACTGGTTTCAATGAATTTTTGGGGCTTTTCTAGTTCCATCTTTGGGGCTTTAGAAAAGGAAATGGAAGATTTTTTCAAGAATCTTAAGACTGCGCCGGATCCGCTCAAGGCGGAAGCCTATCTTCCGATGGTTGTGAATAAATTGATAAATGAGGGAAGCGCTAAGTGCAAGGTCTTGGACACGCCCGGACGCTGGTTTGGCGTGACATATAAAGAGGATAAGGCCGTTGTAAGAGTAAATATTGAAGAGCTTAAGAAAGCAGGCGTTTATCCTGAGTGGCTATGGCAGACAGGTGAATCCAATTGATAGTGCTCAGATTTACCAGCGGCCTGGGGAATCAGATGTTCCAATATGCTATGTACAGATTCTTGGTACAGAGATTCGGACGCAGCAGAGTGAAATGCGACATAACCTGGTTCTCTTGGAATAATGCTCATCAGGGTTTTGAACTCACCAAACTTTTTCAGAGAAAGGATAACCCCGATTTCTTTCTGGATAGGGCTAGTCTGGGACAGATTTTCAATTGCTCTGGGAAAGTCCCGCAAAAAGGATTAATCAGCAGGATAATTAATCGTACAGTCCGCGCTGTCTTTCAGAATTATTTCGAAAAAAGGCTGATTTCTGAGACAGGGCGGGAAAGCAGCGGTCGAGTCCCCCATGCACTTAAGGAAATACAGAAGCTAAAGGGTAATGAAGATATCTATATAACAGGGTATTTTTTGGATGAGTCCTATTATAAGGATAATCTTCCATTGCTTCGAAAGGCATTGAGTTTTGATATAAGGTCTTTGAATAATAAAAGCCGTTCTTTGCTTAAGAGCCTCCTTTCTGAGGATTCGGTAGCGATTCACGTTCGGAGGGGGGATTATCTTCAGCCTGGATATACTGAAAACTTCATTAATCTGGGCATGGACTATTATAAAAAGGCAGTAGAGGCAGTTGGACAGCATATCAAAGACCCGAAGTATTACCTTTTTTCGGATGACCCCGATTTTTTGAATGAGGCCTTTGACTGGCTTCCAAATAAAATCATTGTAGATTGGAATAAGGGCGCAGAGAGCTGGATGGACTTATACCTCATGAGCAAATGCCGCGGCTGTATCACAGCCAATTCCACCTTCTCGGAATGGGCGGGATTATTGAACGAGAGAAAAGAAAGCATCATCATATATCCAAGGGAATATATGAAGGACAAAGAGAGCGATATCAAGACTATTCCAGGGTGGATAAGGATATGAGGCAGGGAAAAGGGGACAGCTTAAAGAGCGAGACAGCGAAGCTCCTAAGAAAATATGAGGTCGTTACCAGGAAGAGATTCGGACAGAATTTTCTGGTCGATGGGAATGTGCTGAAGGCGATACTGGACGCGGCGGACCTCTCCATGGACGATTTTGTACTGGAAATCGGACCTGGACTCGGAATCATGACCAAGTTTCTGTCTGAGCAAGCTGGCTTCGTGACAACTGTAGAGATTGACAGGGACTTGATTCCAATCCTAAAAGAGACTCTTTTGGGGCTCAACAATGTAGAAATCATCAATGAAGATATATTGAAGGTAGATTTATCGGAGCTTTGCAGGGCCAAAAGTCTTGATAAAATGAAGATAGTCGCAAACTTGCCTTACTATATCACGACCCCTATCATAATGAACATCTTGGAAAGCAAGGCGACAGTAGATACAATGACATTCATGGTACAGAAAGAGGTAGGCGACAGGATGGCGGCGGTTCCCGGCTCCAAGGCCTATGGCTCTCTTTCGCTATCGGTGCAATACAGAGCTGAGGCAATAAGGGTTTGCACAGTGCCTCCATCCTCTTTCATGCCGCCGCCTGCTGTGACAAGCGAAGTAATCCAGCTTAGGTGCTTCGACAAACCGAAAGTCACGGTCAAGGACGAGAAGCTTTTGTTCCGGATAATAAAAGCTGCATTTGGAGAAAGGCGGAAGACATTGATAAATGCCCTGGGAAATTCAGGGATTAAGGGACTTTCAAAGGACAATGCACTTAGGATGCTGGAAAGAATTGGTAAGAGCAGCTTTGTAAGGGCGGAAGAGCTTAGCCTCACAGAATTTGCCGCTCTTTCGGATATGGCTGCGGATATGGGAGACGGGGATTTTGAGTAGAGAAGAGATATTTGAGAGGATTACCAGGATATTCAGGGAAGAATTTGATGATGAAAGCCTGGTCATAGTTGACGAGACCAATGCGGGGGACATAGAGGATTGGGACTCGCTGGCCCATGTTGAACTTGTGCTGTCCATGGAAAAGGAGTTTGGACTCAAATTCAATATTAAAGAGGTTGGGGAGCTTGCGAACGTTGGCGAAATGGCGGATTTGATAATGAGGAAGCTTGCATAATGAATCATTTTAGCTATGAAGAAATAGGGCTTGGGATGGAAGAGCATTTTATGGTTGATGTCACCGAGGAAACCCAGAGCCTATTCAGGCAGATTACAGGCGATTTGAATCCCCTTCATTCGGACTCGGAATTTGCTGAGAATAAGGGTTTTGACGGTAGGGTCGCTTTTGGTATGCTAACAGCGTCCTATCTTTCGACCTTGGCCGGGGTATATCTGCCCGGAGAGAACAGCCTTATTCAAAGCGTCGAGATTAAATTCGTCAAACCCGTGTACATAGGGGACTCTTTGAGAATATCCGGTACGGTGGCTGAGAAGGAGGATAGATTCCATATAATCCGTCTGAAGGTAACAATACAAAATCAGCGATTAGAAAAGGTCTTGAGGGGTTCCATGACAATAAAGGTGCTGTAGAACGAAGCCACGGGGTTGTCGTTACGTGATGACATCATCACATCGCAGAAAGGGAGGGCGTATGTCAAAGATTACGGAGAACATTGCAAAATTGCAGGATATTATCGATGTATCGAAGAGGATAGTTTTCTTCGGAGGCGCTGGAGTCTCGACCGAGAGCGGGATTCCGGATTTCAGGTCGGTGGATGGACTGTACCATCAAAAGTACGATTATCCTCCTGAGACGATTCTTTCGCACGGCTTCTTCATGAGCAAGACCGAGGAATTTTATAAGTTTTATTCCGAAAAGATACTTATGAAAGGCGTGGAGAACCGCCCGGGGCCAAATGCGGCTCATTTGAAGCTTGCGGAATTGGAAGAAAAGGGAAAACTCACTGCCGTTGTGACACAGAATATTGACGGGCTGCATCAGGAGGCTGGAAGTCAGACAGTATATGAGCTTCATGGATCCGTGCTTCGAAATTACTGCATGGACTGCGGCGCATCCTTTGATTTGGACTATATGCTTGAAAGCGAGACGATTGTTCCGCATTGCGATAAATGCGGCGGAGTGATAAAGCCGGATGTGGTTCTGTATGGGGAAGGATTGGATCCGGATACCATGAGCGGGGCAATAAATGCGATAAAAGAAGCCGACACCCTGATAATTGGAGGCACGAGCCTGGTGGTCTATCCTGCCGCAGGCATGGTGGATTATTTCAAAGGGAATTATATAGTACTTATAAATAAGGGTGCTACCAGCCATGATGGAATGGCGGATCTTCTTATCTCGGACAGCATTGGAGAGGTGCTGGGCGCCATAAATGTTAAATAAATAATCCTTGCTAAACAAGGCAAAATATGATAAGATAGTGAGTAATGCAATGTATCCTTGCTCGTTTCATGAGGAGACGGGCCAAGAGTCCATGAGGAGGTAATTATATTAATGAATAAGTACGAATTAGCCGTCGTGATCAATGGAAAGCTTGATGAGGACGACAAAAGTGCTGTCCTTAAGAAGGTGCAGGAGCTGATCGAAAGATTCGGAGGCACTATTAAAAATGTCGATGAATGGGGAAAGAAACGCTTCGCCTATGAAGTCCACAAGAAAAAGGATGGCTACTATAATTTCATCAAGTTTGAGGCGGAGGCGGCAGCTCCGGGCGAGATTGAGAAGAGAATCCGCATAATGGAGAACGTGGAACGCTATCTTATAGTAATAGATGAGCATCCGGATTTGATCCGTAAGGAGACTGAGGCAAAGGCTGCGGCCAAGAGTGAGGAGCAGGAATTAGCTGAGCCTGTGGAAGATGAGCCCAAGCCGGAAGAAGAGAATACCGCAGAGGTAGAAGATTCCCCGGAGGAAGAGCCTGCGGATGATTCAGCCAAAGCAGAGTGAGGAATTAAAAAAGCTCAAAAATGCGTGAAGCTTAAAGCTTAATTGAGATAGCTGCGTTTTCGTATGTGAGGATTCCGGCGCAATTGGGGCTGAATGTGCACTTTGATGAGGGTGTCCGTTTGAGCGGATTGGTTACGGCTGGAATATAGAAAGTGAGGCAAAATGAATAAAGTTATTTTGATGGGACGCCTTACAAGGGATCCTGATATTCGTCATTCACAGGGCGAGAACGCTTCTTTGGTATCTAGATTCACATTGGCGGTTGACAGGCGGTTTAGAAGAGATGCTTCCGGGCAGGAAGCGGATTTCATAAGCTGTGTAGCCTTTGGCAAGACGGCGGAGTTTTCTGAGAAATATCTGCATAAAGGGACTAAGGTCGTGTTGAGCGGCCGTATTCAGACAGGAAGCTATACCAATAGAGAAGGTCAAAAGGTCTATACCACCGATGTAATTGCAGAAGATTTAGAATTTGCTGAGAGTAAGCGTTCTTCCGACAGTTACTCTGGAAGTGACTATTCAGGAGGAGGCTATTCTGGCGGGGGTTCATCTTATGATAGTCAGCCCTCTTATTCGGGAGGCGCTGGAGGAGCAGAGCCTTCATCTGATTTTGATGATGGCTTCATGAATGTGCCTGAAGGCATAGATGATGAGCTTCCATTCAATTAAAGAAGCGGAGAAGAATTGTGTCTGTTTTCATAGAGAATGTCTCCGCTTAAAAAACAGGAGAAGATTATTATGCCATACATGAAGAATAATAGCGAGCGTCCGGATGGGCAGAATAGAAGAAGAGCTGGTGGGATGCATAGAAGGAGAAAGGTCTGTGTATTCTGCGGAAAAGACAATATCATCGATTATAAGGATGCGGCAAAGCTTAGGAAATATATTTCAGAACGCGGAAAGATTCTGCCTAGGCGAGTGACCGGCAATTGCGCAAAGCACCAGAGGGAGCTTACGACCGCTATCAAGAGGGCGAGACATATTGCGCTTCTGCCTTACGTGGTGGAGTGACAAGACTTTTTAAGCGGCGGTTTGGCTTGGTTTGCCGCATATAAGATGTACGATTTTCCATTTAGCCTGGCTGGATTAATTCGTGATTGATTTTAGGCCAGGCGAGATATCTGTAGACTCGGGGGAAGCTCTCATGAAGATTTTTGATTATGTATCGAAGGATGAATTTCAGCAATTACAGAATTTATTTTCGGATACTACGGGAATGGCTGCTATAGCCTTGGACAGCGACGACAATTTTATTACAGATGGGAGCAATTTTCCTGAGTTTTGGATAAAATTCATAAAGATGAGGATGTCGCAAATAACATCCCAAACCGGTTCCCAGGATATGGGCGGGGGCTTGATGATTTTCAGTTATGACCTCACAGTGGCGGGTGAAAAGGTAGGCAAGATGATCGGCGGAGTATGTATGTCTGTCGAGCCTGATGATGAGAAACTTAGGAGTGCGGCGGCCGAGCTCAGAGTCGATGCCGATAAATTCAGTTCGGAGGCCAAGAGGCTGCCTATCCATAAAGAAAAGACAATAAGGTCTGCGGGAGAGCTTCTTCACAATATGATGAATCAGGTCTTGAATGGGGCTTATTACAATAAGTCAAATTCGGTCATTATTGAGAAGATAAAGCCGCAGATAGAGAGCGCGACTGCGAGTGTCACAGATATCACCGAGAGAGCCAAAAAGCTCAAAGAAATTGCTTCAAAGCAGAATATTTTGACGCTTAATGCCTCGATTGAGGCAGCCAGAGCGGGTACTCTGGGAGCTGGCTTCGCGGTCGTTGCCCATCAAATGGGCGAGATGTCGAAGAGTTCGGCTGTTATTTATGGTGACATAGAAAAGGATACAGACGCATTAAAGGAAAGCATTGGGAATATTAATTCTGCTTTCGTGAAAAAGTAGATTTTAAATTTAATATTTATTGATTTAAGAGCCATAAACAAATAACATGAGAGGATGCGTCCCGCTTGATTTGTTTGTGGATGAGTAATTGACAATTAGTCCCACCGAGAGGCAGTTTTCATAGTCTATCGATGGGACTATTATTTTCTATGAAGATAGGATATGCAGATAAATAACTCTAGAAATATCGTGTACTTTTCCGTAATCATGCAGGGTCAAGCTTGCTTGACACGTTCGCTATGCACGAAATTTTTGAATAGTTACAATAGTTATTTATCAGCAGCTCCTTAACTACAAAGGAATTTGAGTATGCCGGATCAGAATTTTGCCTGCTCCGTAGAGCAGCATGACAAAAACAGCAAAATATTGACAATAACCATAACAGCCGTAGGGATTATAGCTACACTCATATTGTCTGCAATGGAGCTCAATGTGATGACAGTATCGGGGAATCCAATGTCCCTGACATTTGCTCATGTGCCAATAATCGTTCTTAGTGGTCTGTGTGGACAGATGCCGGGTCTTATAGCTGTGCTTACAGTTTTCATCCACCACGCTTTTGCGGATATAGATTATTCTTTCTATGTCTTTATCTATCTCATGCTTTGCATAGGAGTATCGTACATATTTAAGAAAAAATGGTATAAGGACAAAAAACGGTACATTTGCTGTATGCTCGCTACCATCTTCCTTTTGGGGGATGTCTGGGGATTTTTCACCTATGTACTTGAAAACTATCATTTGCCGGCTTTGAATTTGCCTATTATTCTGGCTCTATTTTTTTGCTGCCTCCCAGAGACTGTTTTGGCATTTGGGGCGCTTTATTTCATTTATAGAAAATCGCCTGATAGGATCAGGTCATATTTCCCTACCACTAGCGCCTACGCAAGACATCTGTCAGTAATGAAACAGATTCATAAGTCCAGGCTTTCATTTAGGCTTTTTGTAGTGCTCACTTTTCAGGCGGCTATCCTCTGCATTGCTGCGTCCATTTTTGCCAATTTTCTTATAGATGATATAGGGCATGTGGTCATGCGGAGGAGCTACGACCGATTTAGGAATATTCAGGAATCTCAAAGGGCGGACGATGATGACGGCGAGGGCGATGAAAACAAAAACGATGAGGATGAGGGCGAAGATCTGGCCTCGGAAATTGAAGGCTTCTGGGATATGGCGGAAATAGGAGAGGGACCGATTAATCCTCAAAGTCGGAATGGACTTCAGAAGCCAATAATTAGGATTAATCGGGCAGTAAGGTTTGACCCTAATGCAGAGCCGATAAAGATTGAAATCCGAAAGACATCCCTTATCTTTGATTTGAAGCTGGTCTTGATGCTCCTGACCCTTGTGATTCCGGTTGGAAGCTTGGTAAATGTTTATGCTCAATATTTCATAGCGCATCCGATCAACAGTATGTCAGAGGCGATGGGAGCTTTTGCGGTGGATGATGAAAAAAGCATATTGATAATGGCCGAAAACGCAAAGCGAATCCACAATCTGAAGATTCAAACTAATGACGAGATTGAAGAACTGTACCATGCTGTGGACAAGATGGCTTCGGATACCGTGGAATACTTGCATTTCATGGAGAAAGAGAAGCAATTGGAGGCGGATCTGCAGGTGGCAAAGGCAGCGAGCGAGTCCAAGAGCGCATTTTTATCCAATATGTCCCATGAAATCCGTACCCCTATCAACGCTGTCATGGGAATGAATGAGATGATACTGAGGGAATATGATGACCCTCAGCTTTTGGAGTATTCCACGAATATTGAGAATGCCAGTAAGACCCTGCTTTCGCTTGTGAACGATATCTTGGACTTTTCAAAGATTGAAGCAGGTAAGATGGAGATCATACCTGTGGAGTACGAGCTTAGCTCGGTTATAAATGACCTCGTGAATATGGTTCGCACTAAAGCGGAGGACAAAGGGCTGGAACTCAAGATAAATGTGGATAAATCAGCCCCGCATCTGCTCTTTGGGGACGATGTTCGGATAAAGCAATGCGCCACTAACGTGCTTACGAATGCGGTTAAATATACCAATGAAGGGAGTGTGACGCTGAATATTAATTTTGAAAAAATAAGTGACGATGAGATTGCGCTTACCTTCCAGGTCATAGATACGGGAATCGGCATAAAGGAGGAAGATTTATCAAAATTATACAGCCCCTTCGAACGTATTGAAGAGGTGCGTAACCGCACCATTGAAGGGACAGGTCTCGGAATGAGCATTACCCGTAAGCTCCTTGCCATGATGGATACTAAGCTGATCGTCAGGAGCGTCTACGGGGAGGGGTCTGATTTCGCTTTTACATTGAAGCAAAAGGTTGTAAAATGGGATCCTATAGGGGATTTTGCTGAGACATACAGGCAGACCGTGCAGAACGCCAAGAAATATACGGAAAGCTTCCATGCTCCGGACGCAAAAGTCTTAGTCGTGGATGATACGACGATGAATCTAACGGTAATCAAAGGGCTATTGAAGTCTACGCAGATTCAAGTGGAAACAGCGACCAGCGGCAAGGAAACTCTGGAATTGGTGCAGAATAATCATTATGACTGCATCTTTTTGGATCATAGGATGCCTGAAATGGATGGAATCGAGACTCTTGCGGCCATGAAGAAGCTTGAAAACAGCAAGTGCGAGGGTGTTCCCTGTGTTGCTCTTACCGCAAATGCGGTATCGGGGGCAAGGGAAGAGTACCTTAAAGCGGGCTTTGATGATTATCTGACCAAACCCGTGGACAGCGCGAAGATCGAGCAGCTGCTGATCAGATATCTTCCAAAAGAGAAAGTGATTCGGAGCGATGAACCATCCTTTGACAGCGCGGTCAGGACACTGAAGAGCGGAAAATCTGAAGGGGAGGAAAATAAAGAGGCTTCTTTTATGAAACAGATAGCCGGGATAAAGGGCATAGATACTGAAGCTGCCCTTGCGAATTGCGGCGGCGAGGAACTCTTGCAGGAGGTCATGAAGGACTTCCTGTCGGCCATATCTTCAAAGGCAGAGTCCATAGAAAGGTATTGGCATGATAAAGATTATAAGAATTATACGATTCTGGTCCATGCCTTGAAAAGCTCTGCGAGGGTGATTGGGGCGCTTGATCTCTCTGAGGATGCCAAGTACATGGAAGAGATGGGCAATCTCATTGAAGCGGGCGCCCTTACGGAGGATGGAAGGGACCCGGCGGAGGTCATAGATGAGAAGACCCAGAAGCTGTTGTCAGACTACAGGAATTATGAGGAAAAGCTTTCGTTCCTGAATCCCAATTATGGGGCGGGAAAAGATGAAAGACCCTTGATTGATTATGGTGAATTGCAGGATGCTTTTGATGCGCTTAGGGAAACGGTGGATGCCTTCGATTTCGATAGTGCGGATTCAATCATAGCAATGCTGGAAGAATACAGGATGCCTGCGGAAGTGGAGGAAAAGTATAGGAAAATCAAGGAACTGGTCACTGCGGTGGATCATGATGGGCTGATGCAGGTATTGTCCGCATAAGGATCTTTGGATAATATCTCCATCGCGCTGCATTAAGGAGCCATAAATAAATAACGTGACGAGCAAGATATCACGTTATTTATTTATGGAGCCTAAGATTAGGTTGAATTTTTAGCGGCTGAATTTATATTATTCAGCGAGGGTCATGTGGAATACTGGAGTAAGATATGAATAAATTTAAGGAAGCTATAAAAAATGAGGAACTTAGAGTCCTGTTGATTGGAAATGAAAACCGATTCATAGTTAATACTCTTATAAATACGCTTAAAGCGAACGATGTGGAGGTGCGCTGCGTATCGCCTAACGTGACGGAACTTAGCCATATCAAGGATGTCCCAAGGGATTGCATTCTCTATTTGGACGAGGGCGAAGAAAAAGACTTTGTGGAAGTGGATATGTACCTTCGGGATAATTATGGCGATGAGGATATCAGGATTTACCTCATAGGGACGCATGATCAATTCCAATACACTTTCAAGAATATCGCTGAGTCCAAGTTCGCGGCCTGTTTCGAAAGACCATTCCAGGCTTCGGATGTGATTGAGGCATTGAAAAATGGGGCTTCTCACGATGAGAAGGAAAAGGAGAAGAAGAGGATCCTTGTTGTGGACGACGATGCCACCATGCTACGCATGATAAAGAATTGGCTATCTGAGAAATATACAGTCCATATGGTGACGTCGGGGATGAATGCGATTCAATTCCTTGCGAAAAACGAGGTGGATTTGGTGCTTCTGGACTATGAGATGCCTGTTACCAGCGGGCCCCAGGTCCTTGAAATGATGAAGAGCGAGCCGCAGACAGCTTCGATCCCAGTAATGTTTTTGACTGCCAAGGGGGATAAGGAGAGCGTAATGAGTGTGCTGGCATTGAAGCCCGAAAAATATCTCTTGAAGACCTTGAAGCAGAACGAATTGATTGCGAATATTGATGAGTTCTTTGCAAAGCAAAAGTAAGGATGGCTAGTAACCTATGGCGAATGGACGCAAGCTTTTTACCGAATGGGCAATGAGTATCGCGGAGGACAGCAAGGCGAGAAGCACCTGCCTTTCGAGGCAGGTGGGCGCTGTGGTGATAAAGGATAAGCAGATCATTGCGACAGGCTATAATGGAGCCCCTACTGGAGCTATTCATTGTACAGATATTGGCTTTTGTGAGCGAAAGAGGCGAGGGATACCCTCTGGACAGGGCTTGGAGATTTGCCGTGCGGGGCATGCGGAGGCGAATGCCATAGACCAGTGCGCAAGGCGGGGAACCAGTTGCCTTGGGGCCGATATCTATGTCACTACCCAACCCTGTGTATTTTGCTGCATCCATATCATTCAGGCGGGTATCAAGAAGGTCATCTTCAAGGGGGAGTATCCAACAGGATTGGGGCTCACCTTGCTTCAAGAATCCGGAGTGCAGTTCCAAAAGTACGAAGATGCCCTGAGAGAAGAGCAGGGAGCCTCAGAAGAGAAACAGGAGCAGGAAAAGATAAGGGTCCGGGAATTCTTGAACAGTCCGAGGAATTATTGACTATTACCCTTAAAAGGCTTAAAATAAGGCTTTATGTTTAAGTTGATTGTGAATGGGGATGACTTCGGGATAAGCAGCGAGGTCAATAGGGCGGTCATGGAGGGATTCGAGATGGGAGTCCTGCAAAGGACTACCTGGATGGCGAATATGCCCTTTGCGCAGGAGGCGGTTGGGCTTTCTGAAGAAAAGGGTTTCAAAGCCTCAATAGGGCTTCACTTGAACCTGACTTCCGGCCTCCCTCTTACGCAGGAAATCCGCGGCATGAGGCGGTTTTGCGATGCGAAGGGATTCTTCAACGCCGCTTTTGCCAGAAATCTCAAAAGCAGGTTTTTTCTCTCGGCAGCCGAGGGAATAGCGGTAAGGGCGGAGATTCGGGCTCAAATCGAAAAATATCTGGAAGCGGGTTTTCCTTTAAAGCATTTGGATTCCCATCATCACATTCATACAGATTTCTCTATCTGGAAAATATTGGAACCTCTTTTAAAAGAATATGGCTTTGCTTCGGTGCGGCTTTCAAGAAATATAGGCGCTGGGGTAGGGCTGATCAAGGGGCTCTATAAGGCCGTATTCAATCATCATATTGCTCGTATTCACCTTGCGGCCTCAGACCTCTTTGGAAGCTTTGGTGATTTTGAAGCATCGCTAAAAGACAGAAATATGGCGGATCACTTATCTTCCCATGCCCGAAATAGGGAAAATTTTCCGCCTGCACGGCTGCAGAGCAGCTTACAGGCAGAAAATTATGGCATAGTAGAAATCATGATTCATCCAATGTATAAGGAGGGGGTTCTATTGGACAGCACTGGCGGCAAGGATACGCCGCTTGAGGTCATCAAAGTATCGCTATCCGAGTCTGACTAGTAAAACAATTATTTTTATGGACAGAAAGAATAAATTCAGCAAAAGCAAGCTGCGGGTCTTTAAGATATGGCCGCTTTTAATGCTTGTGTTCTTTTCTATAATTACGGCCATGGGGTGGTTCGTGTCCTTAGAAACGGGGGTGTTTATGTCCGTTTTTTGGGTCATAGTGACCATCGGTATGCTTGTCCTGCATTTTTATGCGAGGAGGGGCATAGAAGAGGATATCGTTGGTTTCGCATCTGATTTCAGCCAGGTACAGAGAGGTCTCCTAAAGGATTTGGCAGTCCCCTACGCTCTCTTGGATGAAGGCGGGCATTTCGTTTGGTGCAATTCAGCATTTGAAGCCATCCTGCAAAAGGACAGCATCTTGATGAAGAACATCTCAACATTTTTCCCGAATATAACGAAGGAAACCATCCCCAGAGAGACCCAGGTGAAGTCTGTTGAAGTCCGCTACGATGAAAGGGACTATAAGGTGGATCTTCGCAGGATCAGCATAGGTCCGCAAGATGAAAAAAGTAATGGCGGAAAGGCGGCAAAGGAAATATTCAAGGGAGCCATAGTTTCGGCGTTTTTCTTTGATGTTACAGACATTAATAAATATATCAAGCAAAATTATGAGATGGCTTTCGTTGCTGGATATATTTATATGGATAATTATGACGAGGCCCTGGAGACAGTGGAGGATGTAAGGCGGTCTCTCCTGGTAGCCCTGATAGAAAGGCGGGTGAATAAGTACTTTTCAAAGTACGATGCTATTGTAAAGCGCCTTGAACAGGACAAATATTTTGCTGTGATGAGCCGGGCATCCTTCGATTTAATGGAAGCGGATAGATTCGATGTGCTGGAGGATGTCAAGACCGTCAATATAGGAAATCAGATGGCTGTGACCCTTTCAATGGGCTTTGGGCTTGACGGTGATACTTGGGCAAAGAATGTGGATTTTGCGAGAAATGCCATAGACCTGGCTTTGGGACGAGGCGGAGATCAGGCGGTGGTCAAGAATCCCAATCAGGTAAGCTATTTTGGGGGCAACAGCCAGCAGGTAGAGAAGAATACCAGAGTCAAGGCCAGGGTCAAGGCACACGCCTTGATGGAGATTATCCAGTCCAAGGAATTAATCCTTGTCATGGGACACCAGGTAACTGATATAGACTCCTTTGGCGCCGCGGTAGGTATGTACCTGGCTGCCAGGAACATGGGCAAGCAGAGCCATATAGTCATAAATACCGTTACGGCTTCCATACGTCCCTTTATCGAAGCTTTTCAGGAGAGCGATGAGTACGAAGAAGATCTCTTTGTGAGCAGCAGCGAGGCGATTCAGCTCGCCGGGGCGAATGCGGCGGTCATAGTAGTGGACACGAATAAGCCGAATTTCACGGAGTGCCCGGAGCTATTAAACCTCGTGAAAACGATAGTGGTCTTGGATCACCATAGGATGAGCGATGAGAGGATTAAGAATGCGACCCTTTCCTATGTGGAGACCTATGCCTCCAGCGCCTGCGAGATGGTATCTGAAATCTTGCAATATATGGTAGATAATATCAAGATGCGACAGATCGAGGCGGATAGCCTCTATGCCGGAATCATGATAGATACCAATAATTTCATGACTAAGACCGGAGTACGGACCTTTGAGGCCGCGGCATTCCTGCGCCGTCTCGGGGCTGATGTTACCAGGGTGAGGAAATTATTCAGGAATGACCTTGACGCATATAAGGCAAAGGCTGAGGCTGTCAGAAATGCAGAATTATATAAGGGAGCCTTTGCTATCTCGGTCTGTCCCAGCAATGTAGAGAGCCCGACCATAGTGGGGGCGCAGGCCGCGAACGAGCTCTTGAATATCAACCAGGTCAAGGCTTCCTTTATTTTGACAGAGTTTCAGGACAAGATTTACATAAGCGCCCGTTCAATTGATGAGATAAACGTGCAGGTGATAATGGAGAAACTGGGGGGCGGAGGGCATATGAATATCGCCGGAGCCCAATTGGTGGACGTGAATCTGGAGGAAGCCAGGCAGATTTTGAAGAAGACCTTGGACAGCTTGGATAAAGCGGATCTGTGAGCTGGTTTGAATTGTGGCAGTGCAGCGATGCGCTTGCGGTTGTAGAGGCAGATGCGATTTTTATAGGAGGTAGATATGAAGGTAATATTATTAAAGGACGTGAAGAGCCAGGGGAAGAAGGACGACATAATCAATGTTTCGGACGGATATGCGAGGAATTATCTGCTTCCGAGGGGGCTTGGCATAGAAGCTACTGACAAGGCCTTGAATGAAGTGAAGCAGAGAAAGGCTCAGGAAGCGAAGCAGGCGGCAAAGGAGCTTTCTGCCG
Organism: Lachnospiraceae bacterium; assembly: GCA_017634175.1. Classification (GTDB taxonomy): domain Bacteria; phylum Bacillota; class Clostridia; order Lachnospirales; family Lachnospiraceae; genus NK4A144. The sequence goes on along the minus strand of JAGBNY010000022.1, from coordinate 4,752 downwards.
CAAAGGAGCTTTGCGCGAACATAGAAAAGGCCGGGATTCAGCTTAAGATAAGGACAGGGGAGAGCGGCAAGGCTTTCGGCAGCATTACAGGAAAGGAAATCAGCGAGGCTCTCGAAGCACAGAGAAAGATACAGATAGACAAGAAGAAAATACAGCTTTCAGACCCGATAAAGACACTTGGAGATTTCGAGATTCCTATCAAGCTGCATACGGAGGTAGTTGCAAAACTCTCTCTAAAGGTGGAGGGCGAATAAGGGCAGATGGATGTAAATCTTGACAGCCTGAAGCGGATCCCCCCTCACAGCACAGAGGCGGAGCAGTCGGTCATTGGCTCCATGTTCATGGGGAGGGAAGCGATCATAGCGGCAGAGGAGATCCTCGTCAAAGAGGATTTCTATGCGAGGCAGTATGGGATCATATTCGAGGCGATCACCAATCTTTTCAATGAGGGGAAGCCCGTCGATCATGTGACTATAATAAATAGGCTTGAGTCCATGCAGGCTCCCAGCGAGATCAGGAATCCGGAATTCCTGGCCAGCGTGATCTCAAGCGTGCCGACAAGCGCAAATATTCGTTCCTATGCCCGCATAGTCAGAGATCTGGCCGTGAAACGCCGACTTATTCGGATGAATGATGAGATAGCCTCTGATTGCTATGAGGGAAAGCTGTCTACTCCGGAGCTTCTCTCCAAGACCGAAAGCAGGATCTTTGAACTTGTTCAGTCTCAGGGCAGCACGGAGATAAAGCCAATCAGCAAGATAGTCCTGGATGTGCTGGATGATATCGAGACTGCTGCGATGAATGGGAACGCAGTGACAGGTGTGCCGACCGGGTTCACGGATTTGGACTACAAGACAGCGGGTTTCCAGAAGTCCGATTTGATACTCATAGCAGCCAGACCCTCTATGGGGAAAACTGCCTTTGCCCTGAATATCGCTGAATATGCGGCATTCAGGAAGGAAATGCAGGTCATGATATTCTCCCTGGAAATGTCGAAGGAGCTTTTAGTGAACCGCCTCATAGCAATGGAGTCCTATGTGGATTCCCAGAAGATTCGGACGGGGACTCTGAGCGATTCGGATTGGCAAAAGGTGATGGTCGGAGCAGGAATCATTGGCCGCTCTAAGCTTGTCATCGATGATACGCCTGGGATTACTGTATCGGAGCTTCGTTCAAAATGCAGGAGACAGAAGCTGGAGTATGGTCTGGACATGGTACTCATAGACTATTTGCAGCTAATGACAGGCTCCACAAGGTATAGGGATGCCAACAGGCAGCAGGAAATCTCTGATATTTCCAGATCCTTAAAGGCGCTTGCAAGAGAACTAAGCGTCCCGGTAGTGGCTCTTTCACAATTGTCGAGAGCTGTGGAGGCAAGGCCAGATAAAAGACCTATCCTATCTGACCTGCGTGAATCAGGAGCAATAGAGCAGGATGCCGACGTGGTGATGTTCCTATATAGGGACGAGTACTATCATAAAGACTCTGAAAAAAAGGATATGGCCGAGGTCATCATAGCAAAGCAAAGAAATGGAGCCATAGGCTCGATTGAGCTGGCGTGGCTCGCAAATTATACAAAGTTCGCAAACTTAGACAGACAGTACAGCGGTGAGGAATAGAAGAGTAGCTAATCAAAAGTCCTCAGATATGGTCAAAAGAAATGAAGGAAAACAGTTTCAAAGAAGTAGGCGCATTTCAGCATAATCCCTTATATAAGCAGATGATAGAGAGGCTGAGCAGGATTTACCAAAAGGCCGGAGATATCAGGAGCGAATTTGGCAGGGATTATACGAGGATTCTTCACTGTCCCGCTTATAGGAGATTGAAGAGCAAGACCCAGGTATTCTATAATGCTGCGGGGAATGACCATGTATGCACTAGGATTGAGCACGTTGCGCATGTAGAGAGCGTAGCCGGGACTATAGGGCAATTTTTAGGACTCAATACGGAGCTCATTAAGGCTATTGCAATGGCGCACGATTTGGGCCATGCGCCTTTTGGACATGAGGGAGAGCGAGCAATTAGCCGGATCATGAAGGAAAAGCTGGGCAAGCTCTTTTGGCATGAGCGGCATGGGCTCAGGATAGTGGATGAGGTAGAGCTGTTAGAGGATGATTACAAGAGAGGACGGAATCTCGACCTGACGTACGCTGTCAGAGACGGGATAATTTCCCATTGCGGTGAAGTGGATGAAAAAGCAATCATTCCAAGGAAAGAGGCTATTGACTTAAGACGGGACTATACACGCCCCGGGGAATATCCTCCTTTCACTTGGGAGGGGGCTGTGGTAAAGATTTCCGATAAGATTGCGTACCTTGGACGAGACATAGAGGATGCGCTGAATATTGGAATCTTGAATTCTTCTAAGGTATCCGCCTTGAATGAGCTGGTGGGGCTTAGGGGCCATGCGATAAATACCACTGTGATCACCCACAACATGATATTAGATATCTGCGAGAATTCCTCTCCGGAGGCGGGAATCACATTGTCCGCGGCCTCAATGGAGGCATTGGATACCATAAAGAAGTTTAATTATGAGAATATTTATCATCACCATAGATTGAAACCTTTTGTTAGATATGCGGAACTTGTTATAAATGAGCTTTTCAGAGCATTATGTGAGACTTATGATGGCAAGAATACCTTTTATCGGATAAAGGAAGAAGCTGTTTTTTACCCCGAGCTTATGGGGAGATTCGGCAGATGGCTCGTGAAATATGTGTCTCTCTCTCCCGAGCTTATCGAGGGAGCTGGATTTAAGCCATCGAATGACCTTAATAAGAAGGTATGCGGAAACCTTGAGGATGAGGCTGTTTTTATGCAGGCCGTTTTGGACTATATTGCAGGCATGACAGATAGATATGCAATACATGCCTATGAAGAGCTCTTAAAATATTGACAATTGGGGCTTTAGGATATATAATAAATAAATTACTTATGTGGGTGATTTTGGCTCCGGACCCGCGCAATGGAAATCCATGAACCGTGTCAGGTCGGAGACGAAGCAGCACTAAGTGGAACCTTCCATGTGACGCGGGTTTCCGGGGTCAAGATCATTTACATAAGGGATGAGGACCGCAGCAAAAAAGCTCTTTGTTTTTTTGCTGCGGTTTTTCATACCGAATAATTGCGTCTATTGGTTACTATTCGCGGTCAGCTTTTTTAATCGTGAATAGTGATGATTCATTTCAGAGACTTATGAATAATAAGTGATTAGTTGATTCGAGCTTTTTCTGGGGGATATGCTTTGAAAAGACAGAATAGAAGGACTAAAGGCATTGTTTCTTTACTTTCGGCAGCGGCACTTGCAATGTCCACGTTTTTTTCGCCTGTGCCTTCCTTGGCGGCGGAAAATGCGGCTTCGAGCGAGGACATTGTTGCGGACTTGGTGAGGGATGAGGCGGAAGCTGAATATCTTTCAAAGGTCAGGCGTGAGGAGGAAGATTTTAGCGATTTGGCAATGGTGCTTAAGGGAGACGAGGTTAGCATTAAGAGCCTGGAGAATGAGGTCAAGACTCCTGAGACAGCTTCCCCTGAAAATATTGTTGAAATCGAGGGGAATCAGCCGCCTGAAGAGGACTTGATTTCAGTAAATGCGGTAAGCTATGGCGAGAATGAGACTCCTAAAAATAAGGAGGTTTCAGTAAATACAATCAGTTCTGACACAGGTGAGGCTTCTAAGAGCGGCGCGGCCTTAAATGATGAGATGGGCGCAGATGGTACAATCTCTAAGAATACAGCAGATTCAATGGATGTGATTTCAACTGATGCTGCTTCGATGGATTCGATCGCGATGGATGAAGCAATGCTCTCCGAAGGAGTATCCTTGGAAAAAGCTGGGGATTTAGGCTCGAATGAAATCGAAAACGAGGGCGAAAGCAGCCTCAGCATGAATTACCAGGGCGAAGGATGGTACGTGGAAGAGGGCAATTATGACCCCGGATATTTCGCTTTCCCCGAAGATACCCGCTATAAATTGATGGATGAGACCTATGATCTGCCCGCAAAATATTCTTCGGTGGAGCAAGATTTGGTCACAGGTCCCAAGAACCAGACTAACAGTTCCTATTGCTGGGCTTATACTTCTGCCAGCATGGCAGAAAGCTCGATTATCAAGTACCTTGGGGGAGACAAAGAAAAAACAAAGGTTTCCGCCGTCAAGCTGGTGGACCAGGTTTTCAAGCCCGATGGCTCGAATAACCTGAATTATGCGGATCCATTGGGACTCATATCTCCGGATCATTCGGATCCTGCGAGCGCGAACAGCACCAAGAAAATGGCTAACGTGATGTACTCCACTTTTGCAATGGCGAGCTGGGCGGGTCCCGTGGAGAGCGACAGCGAGGACCAGATGTTTATGCTGGATAATGCCCATTTGGAGAATGCCTATTGGATTCCGATAAATGATGTCGAGGCTATTAAGAATGCGATCCAGGAATTCGGATCGGTCGGGATAGGAGTACGTTTCCCTGTAGCTGGAGGCACTTCTCAAGAATATGGCATAAATTCCGGCGGGTATAAATACTATCCTGTAGTGGAGACTGCTAATCATGCCGTGACTCTGGTTGGATGGGACGATTCCATCCCTGCAGACAGATTTGCGAATGTGGTGACTGGAGAGAGCCCGAGTTCGACAGGCGGATTCATAGCGAAAAACAGCTATGGCACGGAGTGGGGAAATGGAGGATATTTCTATATTTCCTACGAGGACTGCACCTTTAAGGCCGATGTGTCGAATGTCACCTCGAACCG
>JAGBNY010000021.1 GCA_017634175.1 Lachnospiraceae bacterium | reverse complement strand
GATGATTACGGCTTTGTCTCCATGCAAAGGAAGGAGCTTCTATCCGGGATTTCCGGTGCAGAAAACGCAGAGATAGTAGAGGATATCTCATTGAAGCGAAACCAATGCTTCATTGAGACAGGTAATGGCATCTTTGATTGCTCGCTGGAGACACAGCTTTCTGGCTTGAAGAGGCAGCTTAAATTATTGTCATATTCGCATTGATGCATAGTCCGAATGGTTTTGATCCATGGTTTTGAATCCCATAAATTTTGAAAAATACAATAAATGCAAGGACCTTTGTTTCTATAGGAAACTAGGTAAGGTCGTCAATGTGGTTGGACTCACGATTGAGTCCGCAGGACCGGACGCAAAGCTCGGGGATATGTGTAGGATTATCCCCCAGGACAATCCTGAGCATCCCATTCATACTGAGGTGGTCGGATTCAAGGATGGCAAGACTCAGCTCATGCCCTATGAGGCAACGACTGGCATTTCTGAAGGCTGCACCGTGGAGAATTTAGGGCATCCATTGTCGGTTCAGGTAGGCGATGAGCTTTTGGGTCATACCCTGGACGGATTAGGGAGGCCTACTGACGGGACAGTGCTTCGGTCGGGATTAGAATATCCCGTAGACGCTCCGCCGCCCGATCCGATGGACAGGGTAATCATAAATGAGATACTGCCGTTAGGCGTCAAAGCCGTGGATGGGATGATGACGCTTGGCAAAGGGCAAAGAATTGGCATTTTTGCGGGCTCCGGCGTGGGAAAGAGCACCCTTATGGGCATGTTTGCCAGAAATACGAAGGCTGATATAAATGTCATAGCGTTGATTGGAGAACGCGGAAGAGAGGTTCGAGAGTTCGTTGAAAGGGACTTGGGACCGGAGGGCATGAAGAGATCTGTCGTAGTTGTCGCAACCAGCGATAAGCCTGCCTTAGTCAGAAATAAGGCGGCGAAGACAGCGACCGCCATAGCTGAATATTTTAGGGATCAGGGAAGAGACGTTCTCCTCATGATGGATTCCCTGACTCGTTTTTCGATGGCGCAGAGAGAGATTGGACTTGCGTCCGGAGAACCTCCGGTCACGAGGGGCTATCCCCCTTCTGTCTATGCTGAAATGCCGAAGCTCTTGGAAAGAGCGGGTAATGGGGCAAAGGGCTCGATTACGGGCCTGTACACGGTACTAGTGGACGGTGATGATTTTAATGAGCCTATCACGGATACGGCCAGATCCATTTTAGATGGCCATGTCATGCTTTCCAGGAAGCTTGGTCATAAGAATCACTATCCAGCCATAGACGTGCTGCAGAGCATTTCCAGATGCATGAGTCAGGTAGCTACAAAGGAACACAAGGCGGCGGCAAATAAGCTAAAAAACGTACTTGCGACCTATAATGACGCTGAGGACCTTATAAATATTGGAGCCTATCAAAAGGGCTCAAATCCAAGGATCGATTATGCAATTGAAAAGATAGACCAGGTTAATGAGTTCCTTATGCAGGACGTATATGAGAAGTTTAGCTTTGAAGATGAGCTTAATATGCTGGAAAACCTGTTTGCTTAGGTGTAGGGACTCTATCAGATGTCAAAATTTATATACAGGATGCAAAATATCCTGAATTTGAAGGAAAAGCTGGAGGAACAGGCCAAAATGGCCTATTCGACCCAATTAAAGGTCGTAGCGGACGCGGAGGCAAGAAAGACAGAGCTTTTATCACAGCGGGCATATTTTGAGGAAGTGGGTATAAGGCTCCGCCTGGACGATTTGGACCTGCTTAAGATAAAAGAAAATAAAGATGATGTCCGTGCCATGGATGATTTGATAAGGGCTCAGGAAAAAGTCATTAGAAGAGAGAGGATTGAGCTGGAAGAGAGGCGGAAGCGATTCGAAGAAGTGATGAAGGAAAGGAAGGCACAGGACAAGCTTAAAGAGCATGCTTTCGAGCAATTCTTGAGAGATGAGAATGCGGCTGAAAGCAAGCAGATAGATGAGCTTACCAGCTATAAATATGGGGCAGCCGGCAAGGCGATTAAAAAAGGTTAAACGTAAAATGGAGATTTATTTCTATGGATGAAGAAGAGAGAGATCTTCCGGTAGCAGCGGATGAAGGCGGAAAGCCTGCGAAAAAAGCAAAGGGAAAGAAGGGTAAAAATAAGGATGAAGATGATGAGGGCGGCGCTCTTTCTGTCATTTTAGTCACCATTTTTATCGTAGCGATTTGGCTTGCAATCCTTGCTCTCTTGGTAAAGCTGGATGTGGGTGGCTTCGGAAGCTCTGTCCTTACACCGGTACTCAAAGATATCCCTGTAGTCAATAAGATCCTACCGGGCTACCCGAATGGCCTTAGCGGCAATTCTGTCAGCGAGAATGGGGAGTATAGTGAGGGAGGTTATCAGGACATAGATTCGGCGGTTGCGAGAATCAGAGAGCTTGAAATGCAATTGGACGTAGTGCAGGATGCAGTAAACAGCTCTCAGGAGATTATCGCCAATCAGCAGGAGGAGATAAATAGGCTTCATACATTCGAAGAGAATCAGGTAGAATTCGAGAAAATAAAGGACGAATTCTATAATGAAGTAGTGTTTGGCGCTCAGGCCCCGGATATCAGTGAGTATCAAAAGTATTATGAGTCCATAGATCCGACCAATGCTCAGATTCTCTATAAACAGGTGGTGAAGCAGGAGCAAAGAGATACAGAAATCGAGAACTATGCCAAGGCATATTCGGCCATGAAGGCAAAGGATGCGGCTGAGATCTTTGATACGGACATCATAATGAAGGAGAATGGCCTGGATACAGTCGTAACTATTCTGGAAGCCATGGGAACTGATGCGAGGGGGCAGATTCTGGCACAGATGAATCCTGAGAATGCGGCTGCTGTGACAAGGCGGATGAAACCTGATCCGGTGAATTCCACGACCGTGACCAGCGCACCCCCGGCAATTGTTACACCGGAACCTGCGGCACCGCAAGAAAATGCTCCCGAAGAGAATCCTGTTGCTGACAATGGCGCAGGAAGCGAAGTGCCGAATAATTCATAGGATTTAAAGACTGAGAATAACGAAATTTTCTTTATTCTCGGTCTTTTTATTTTTGATAAAGCGTCCGATATAAGTCATATGGGCGGCAGGACAGCTTAGATAAGCTTGATTTGCTGCAATCCATGTAACTATTCAGAACCCCCTGGAAACAGGTGAGATTAACTGCTCAAGCTTGCTTGAAAGCAGTTAATCTCACCTGTTTCCAGGGCAGTAACGATAGTTACCGCCCCCACACTGAGCAAAATTTGATTTCCGATTGTCTAAAACGATTAAGAAATCAAATTTTGCGAAGTGCGGGCAGGGGGTTCAGAATAGTTACCAATTCATATTCAATTTAAGAAGGAGGTGATTGAAACGGGAAAAGTTGAGCTGCAGAAATTACAAATGTTAAATTCTGGTACAAATCTCGATAAGGCGAGAGGCAGCAGCGCTTCATCTGATTCAGATTTCTCAAAGGTTTTTTCGGATAGTTTGGCAGCATCTGGAAAGAATGAGAATAGCGGGAAATACACGATGCAGAGTCAAGCATCAAGCGCGGGTACAGCGAAAACTGCCAGATTTAAGCAAAATAACGAGATTCAGGACCGCAATTCCCAAGATTCCGTCGGAGCTAAGACTCAGGATAAGCAGAATGTGAAAGATAAAAACAATCCAAAAGAGTCCGAAGCTATCGATTCTAAGAATCCAAAGGTGAATGACGGAAAGAAGGTGGACAGCACCGTTCAAAGCCGGAATGGAGAAGTGAAGGGCGATGCAAAGGACAGTACTTCTGAAGAGACAGCGGCTTTAATCGTAGGAGCTGAAGAAGCCATAAGGGCTGCGAGTCTCATGAGTGACACAGTTTCAGTTTTGGAAGGGGATCAGATTGAAACCGTAGAAGGGGTGGATAAGGCACCGAGCGGAATCCAAACACTGGCTGGAATCGATAAGCTTATATCAAATAAGGAATTGTCTATAAATCCCGAGGTAAAGGCAGCGGCTGATCAAGCTGTAGAAGGGATATTGACTGAGATTAAGGACACTCTGAATGTTACTGAAGAGGATATCGATAGGGCAGTCCAAAGTCTTGGCATGGAAGAGGCAGACCTCTTAGAGCCTTCTAAGATAAAGGATTTAGTGCCGGAGATTCTGAATAAGGATAAATCTTTAATTCTGGTGGATGAGGGTCTTTATAAGGATGTGCAGACCTTGGTAAAGGCAAGTGAAGATTCTGCTAAAGTCTTGGTGGAAAAGACCGGACTCAATATTAAAGAAATTCAGGATTTGTTATTATCTCCTGATTCAAAAGCTGATTCACAAGAAATCCAGATAAAAATGCTATCCAACACAGCTATTCAGGGCAGTGAGTCGGTTATTCAAGATGGATTGCAGCGTCTGAACTTTGAAACAAATCAAGATCAAGAGATAATTATCCAGGAAAATGGACTTCAAAAATTTGAGGGCGAAGCACAGGGCACTATTATGGAGACTGTGGATAGTCCTGAAGTCGAGGAATTAAACAAAAATACGATTCCAGAAGGGACAGCGGTAATCCAGGAAACAGAAAAAACTGGCACTGAAGCTAACCTCAAGGAAGTCAATGGATTTGAAACAGTTGAGAATGAGGAAGCTGTAGAATTAAATACTCCTGTTCAGCAAAAGGGAACGGAAAATAAGGATGAGGAGAAACAAGGATTCGAGGAAGATACGGCAAGGACCCCAGCGGAAACCGTAGGAGCTTCGGAGGAATTTCCTGAACCGGACGGACAGCCGGAGGAGGAAGAGGGAATCCCAGTTGATCCGATCAGAGGACAGTTTAAGGAGAGAAGGGGCAGCGATATCCCGATGGAGCTCAAGATTGATTCTGAGACCATTGAAAAAGTGAGGGAGGAACAACGCCCTAAGGAAAATCAGCCTAAACTGGAAGAAGCACCGGTTATCCGTCCTTTTGGGGAGACTCTTATCCAGGCAGTAAGAAATACTGTCTCTCAGAGCATATCCCAGCCTGATCAGGTATTGAATACCACACAGAATATAATTAACCAAATACAGGACCAGATAAAGATCAATGTTAGGCAGAGCGTCTCAACAATTGAGATGCAGTTGAATCCGGAGAATCTGGGAAAGGTCTTGCTTCATATTGAGTCCAAGGCGGGCGTCATTACTGCCCAATTCACGGCACAGAACGCTACAGTTAAAGAGGCCTTGGAGTCCCAGATTGCGTCTCTGCGAACCAATCTTGAAGAGCAGGGAGTCAAGGTCGAGAAGGTTGAGGTGGAAGTATCCACAAGGGCTTTCGATCAAAACTTCCTTAATAATGGAGGTCAGGGTGAGGCAGGGCAGTTCGAGCAGAATCAAAACGAGATGGATAGAACGGCAAGGCTTCGTCGGATTAATCAAGCTGCCCTTGGAGAAGAAGGGTTTGAGGGCGAAGAAATTGACCCCATAGAGAGATTGATGTCCGATAGAGCACACTTGAATCTCGGAGAGAGCCGCATAGACTTTACAGCATAAGAGGAGGCTAAGGGATATGGCAGTTTCAGCTTTAATAAATGATGGAAAAATAACTAATCTTGGGAATGAAGAGACAGTTTCTAAGAAAAAAAGCAATGATACAGTGGATAAGGAGCAATTTCTTCAGCTCCTTGTGGCTCAGATGAAGTACCAAGATCCGTTGGAGCCCACTGATAATACTCAATATGTCTCACAGCTCGCGCAATTCTCCGAATTGGAGCAAATGCAGAATGTGGCTAAGACCTCTGAGATGACCAGGGCCAATAGCCTGGTAGGTGAGCTCGTGACGATTTCAAAGACCGACGCCACTACCGGAGCCGTGACGGAAGAGACCGGAAAAGTGGACTATGTGCTGCAGCAAGGCAAGAATATCATGCTCTCAGTCAATGATAACTTATTCTCACTGGACGATCTGGACCAGGTATGGGACGCAAACTATGCGGACGCTACAGCCCTTGCGAATGAGTGGAAGACGAGCTTTGATAGTCTCCCGGCAGTGAATGACATAACGGCTCAAAATGTCAATACTGCTGCTGAATTCGTGCAGAAGCTATACGACACTTATAACGATATGACGGTCTATCAAAAGACCTTCCTGCCCTCCGACATTGATACTTCCATAAAGGAATACATTGATATGCTGGCAAAATATGGCTATCAAGTGACGACAGAGGGACTTCAAAAGCCGGAAGCTGTGACTGAAGCGGCTGCGAGCGCGGTTGAAGAAGAGGCCGATGAAACGCAGGAGACTGTGCAGGCGGCTGAAGAAGCTGGTTTATAATATGAAATTTATCTGAATCAAAGGAGTGATCAGAATATGAGGATTAATGGGTTTGATAATGCCGCCTTTTCCTCAATAGAAGAGGTCCAGGGACATTTTTTTAAGCCGAGTGAAAAGGATTCTCTTAAAAATACAGGTGCCACGGATGGCAAGTCATTTTCGGAAGTCCTGAGCGAAAAGGCTAGTGCCGCGGGAAACTTACATTTCTCAAAGCATGCGGCGCAAAGGCTATTCGACAGGAATATCGCTCTTTCAAGCTCTCAGCTCATGCGTCTCACGGAAGGGACGGATAGAGCGGGCAGCAAGGGCATAAATGATACTTTGGTCATGGTGGACAATCTGGCATTTATCGTGAATACGCCGACGAGTACGGTTGTTACCGCCATGGACGCGAGTGAATCGACGAATAACGTTTTTTCTAATATAGATGGGGCAGTCATTGCTTAATTTGGAGGTAAATGCCTTATGATGAGATCACTTTTCTCCGGTGTTTCCGGTCTTAAGACACATCAGACCAGGATGGATGTCATCGGTAATAATATAGCTAACGTAAATACTGTGGGATATAAGTCCAGTTCCATGCAGTTCCAGGATACTGTTTCTCAGACGCTGCAAAACGCGACGGGACCGAATGAAGCGACTGGCAGAGCCGGTATGAATGCGAGGCAGATTGGTCTCGGCGTGAATACGGCAGCGATCTATTCTAATATTACTGCGGCGGGTGCGCCTGAGACGACGGGGAATCCCTTCGATGTAAGGCTCAATGGAGATAGCTTCTTCGTGGTTTCGGATGGGTCGAATCAATACTATACCAGATCTGGGGCTTTTACGGTGGACACCAATGGGACTCTGGCCATGCAGTCCAATGGGTATACGGTGCAGGGCTATGGGACCACGACTCAGATGGTGAATGGGGCGCAGGAAATTACAATTGATACGAGCTCGTTGACATCCTTGGATATCATGAGCAAGGAAAATTCTACGTATGAAGCTGCTGCGACAACTAATGCCTATATTACAGGCATAATAGATGATTCTGATTCAAATGTAAGTACAAGGAACGGTCATGGGCTCACTATGGAGGTCTATGATAATAGGGGGAACGCCTATACAATTAGGCTTAGGATTTCTAATCAGAATTGGACGGCTGCTGATCCTGCTTCTACTAAGGCTAATGGTACTTATTATATTTCTGTGAGCGATATAATTGGACCTGATAAAAAGTCTAT
>JAGBNY010000020.1 GCA_017634175.1 Lachnospiraceae bacterium | reverse complement strand
TTTGCTCGGTGTGGGGCGGTACGATAGTTACTAAAAACTTCATATTTTCTAATCTTTTTAGGGCGATTATTTTTGATATGTTCGTAAGATTATACAGAAAACAAATTATGAATTTGACTCACAGGGTCAAGTAAAAAACCACAGCGGAAAAGATTAATCGCTGCATTAGAAAGGATTTGGGGAAAGATATGGCACAGGGATTAGAGAGAATTGAGCAGATTTTTACGAAAGCAGATTTTTCGAAAGGTACAGACCTTCAGGATAGGCTTTGGGCGCAGATTGAGAAGAGAGCAACGGTCAGGCCTACGAACCTTAATGAATTGATGAAGGAAGAGGGCATGAGCATGGGCGGCTCAGAAAAGAAGCAGAGTTCCCGCAGGGCAGAGAACACGAGGATGCGCGAAAGGAGCAATTCCAATACTCCGGACGTGCTTGAGAGAGACAATCCTTATGTGAAGAAGTCCAGAAAGATGGCGCTTTAAGAATTTGACAAACGAATATGCTGATACTATAATAAGGATTTATAGAAAACGAATTTAGAAATTGTCGTATCAGAGCTTGTTGAGAGCCTGCTTATGGCAAATTTTCGTAGGATTTCTCTTCGAGATTGCGAATCTGGGTGAGGGCGCATCATTAGCGGACGCATGATTGCATTTATGTAACCGAACCTGGGTCTGTAAGATTGGAGAGAAAGACAAGAAAATTTTTAGGTTATTTTGCGACAGATCCTTAATTCGTTTCCTACATTATTCGCTGGAAAATGGATAGTCAGCTTAATTGCTATCAAAGCGAGATATGCGATGAGAATCGTTTACAATTTTGTGCGTTTTAAGTGAATGGGAATCGGGTGAGAGTCCCGAGCGATCCGGTCACTGTGTACCGCTTCGGAGGCAGCTCTTTGCGTCTCCATAGCCGTCTAGGGTAAAAGCCATTGTGCCCCGAGAATGGGGCATGAGAAGGTGAGACGGTGAATCAAAATCCTCGCAGAATGTTCTGCCGGGGCTGTTTTGTGAAGCTCCAAGGGGTTTAAGCGGAAGCCAGGAAACCTGCTTAGGCGCAGATTCATTGCTGCCAAGCTTTGTGGGGATTCTTTCAAATCCCTTTAGAGTGGCGGCTTTGGAGAAGGATGACAGGCTTCCGAAGAAAGCAGGCATTCGGCGAAGACATATATAGTCGGTACTCTGCCATCCCCCGTTTAAGCGGGGGATTTTTTGTGCGATAAGGCCGGAGAGTGCAAGCCGAGTTTGCTCGAGCTTGCATTCGACGGCCAAGTACATCTGGCAGCTTCAGCTGCCAGATGTACGCACAGCGTAATCGAGTAGGGGACGTCTTTCCACCTGCTCGATTGATAAGGCGGGGACGCTTTTTTCCTTGCTCGATAGCCTTGATTCCATGTGGGACGATTTTCTTCGTATAAAAAGGAGGAAAGATTATGAAAAACAAGGTAGTATCAGCATTTTGCGCAATAGTGCTTACGGGCTCTATGCTTACGGGCTGCGGTGAGACTGCGGCTCCACAGAGCGCAGCTCCTGCGGCACCTGCAGAAGCACCGGCAGCAGAGGCAGAGGCAGAGGCTCCTGCGGAGGAAGCTCCGGCAGAGGAAGAGGTTTCTGCGGATGAAGCGGCCGCAGAGGGCGAAGTGACGGACGAAGAGGCAGCCGACAGGGTTGCAGAGCTGATTGACGCAATCTACGTGCAGGAGTGGACTCCTGAAACCGAGGCGCAGTGCGCCGAGGCAAAGGCGGCCTGGGATGCATTGACAGACGCTCAAAAGGAATTGGTAGAGGGAGAATCAGCGGATCCCGATTATTTCGGCAGGGATACCGGAGATGCTTCAGCGGATGATCCATTGAATCAGGATGAGATCGGAGCGAATGAGCTCTTGGTCGTGAGCTTTGGGACATCCTTCAATGATAGCCGCGCCCAGGATATAGGCGGGATTGAAAAGGCCCTTGCGGCTGCGTATCCTGACTGGGCTGTCCGCAGGGCATTCACGGCTCAGATCATAATGAATCATGTCCTTGCCAGAGACGGGGAAAAGATTGACAACATGACGCAGGCTCTGGACCGCGCCGTGGCCAATGGCGTCAAGAATCTCATTATCCAGCCCACCCACCTCATGCACGGTGCGGAATATGATGAGCTGAATGCCGCTCTCGATTCTTATAAGGATAAATTTGAAAAGGTGGTTGTTGCGGAGCCGCTTCTTGGCGAAGTGGGGGCTGATGCAAGTGTCGTAAATGCGGATAAGGAGGCAGCCGCAAAGGCGGTTGTAGCAGAAGCAGTGAAGGCTGCGGGCTTCGAAACCCTTGAGGATGCAGATAAGGACGGCACGGCCTTCGTCCTCATGGGGCATGGCACCTCCCATACCGCGAGCGTGACCTATGACCAGATGCAGTCCCAGATGAATGAACTTGGATATAAGAATGTCTTTATCGGGACAGTTGAAGGCGAGCCAGAGGATACAGAGTGCTACGAGGTCATAGATAAGGTCTCAGAGGCGGGCTATAAGAAGGTCATTCTTCGTCCTCTCATGGTAGTCGCAGGAGATCATGCTAATAACGACATGGCAGGAGACGATGAAGATTCTTGGAAGACCTGCTTTACGGAATCTGAGGAATTCGATAGTGTCGATGCCCAGATAGAAGGACTCGGAAGGATCGCTGGAATCCAGGATATCTATGTGGCTCATACCGCAGAAGCCTTGAAGGAGATGGGAGACGTGACAGCTTCTGCCAGCGCTTCCGGAAATGAAGCTGGCGCAGATGAGGCGAGCGCAGATGGAGCGAGCGAAAACGAGGCAGACAGTGCCTCGGCAGATGAAGCTGGGACTGCTTCCATTGAGGCGACAGAGGCTCTCGCAGATGGGACTTATAAGGCGGACTTCAAGACCGATGGCAAGATGTTCCATGTGAATGAGGCCAATAATAATCAGGGCGACCTCACGGTGAAGGGTGGCAAGATGACCATCCATATCAGTCTGCCTTCAAAGAATATCCTCCACCTCTTCCCTGGAAAAGCAGCGGATGCCCAGAAAGATGGAGCGACACTTTTAAATCCCACAATTGACAAAGTGACCTATAGCGATGGAAAGACTGAGGAAGTGAATGGCTACGATGTCCCGGTACCGGCTATCGGAGAGGAATTCGATCTCGCCCTTATTGGAACAAAGGGGAAGTGGTACGATCACAAGGTGACGGTCTCGAATCCGGTTAAGAGCTGAAAACAGGGCGGGGTTTATCCCCGCCTTTTCTATGTAAAGGTATTCAGCCGCCGTAGCCTGCTGCGGCTTCTTGCTCAAATTATAGCGGTTTTCAACAGCCGGAAATTTGGAGGAATTATCATATGAAGCTTTACAGATTAGGCCAAGCAAGGCATATTAAAAATATAAAACGCTTAATAAGCTTAGGATTGGCTTTATGCTTGATAGCGTCCCTGCTTGCCGCATGTGCTATGGGCGGGGGAGTCGGGAATCTAGAGTCTCGATTTGAAGAGATGACAAATGGCGAATTTGTCCCGGCGGACTTCCGTTTTTATGGCGGATCCGGCAGGGTGGAGATTAGCTGCAAAAAAGTGACTGTCGAGGACGGTCGGGCGACTGCAAGGCTTGTGTTTGATTCCCCGAATTATGAATATGTGAAGGTGGGAGAGGATGAGTATGACAGGCTCGAAGAATCGGGGGACAACGAATCGCAGTTCGAGATACCTGTCCAGCTTGATAAGAGGATAACTATCTCTGCCTTGACCACGGCAATGTCCGCTCCGCACGAGATTGAGTATCAGATATATGTGGGCACGGGGACAGTCGAAGCGGATGACCAGGATGGCGAGGAAACGCTAGGGCCTGCGCTTGGCGCTAAAAGAAGCTTCACCCCGCCAGATGCCCTGCCCGGCCTTACGCTGAAGTCCGAGATGCATACCGACTATGCACAGGGCTTCAAGGTCTATTATTATGAGGGTGGGTATAAGCTGATTAATGTGGAGGGGAGCGCGCAATACTTATTGATTCCCGAGGGAGGGAGGGTGCCTGAGAATCTCCCGGAGGGCATAGTGAAGCTGCAGGCGCCTATTGACCAGATTTATCTTGCCGCGACAAGCGCAATGTCCCTCTTTTTCGCAATGGGCGGTGAGGACAAGCTTCTCTTCACCGGAACGGACGCTTCCGGCTGGCAAATAAAGGGGCCTGCGAGGGCGATTGAGACTGGCGCAATAAAATATGCAGGGAAGTACAGCGCACCGGACTATGAGCTCATGGTAGGCAGCGCCTGTGATGTGGCCATCGAAAGCACGATGATCCTCCATGCGCCCGATGTCAAGGAAAAGCTGGAGGATCTTGGGATTCCAGTTTTTATCGATACTTCAAGCTATGAGTCCCATCCCTTGGGGCGTACGGAATGGATCCGGCTCTATGGGGCTATGGTGGATATGGAGACGCAGGCGGACAAATTTTTTGAGAAGCAGAAGGGGATTCTGGATGAGGTGGAGAGCCTGGCAAAAGAAGAAAGAATTGAGCCAGCCCCTACTGTGGCTTTTTTCTCCGTGACTACTCAGGGCAGGGTCTCTGTCCGGAGGGCAGACGACTATATCCCGAAGATGATCTCTCTCGCGGGAGGGAGGTACATCCTGGATTCTCTTGTGAGTGAAGATAAAAAAGGCGGGACGGAGACTATCTCAATGGAAGAATTTGTGAGCCGGGCTTCGGACGTGGATTATCTCATATATAATGCGACGATTGAGAATTCATTAAAGGACCTCGATTCGCTAAAAAGCCTGGACCCGATCTTTGAGGATTTCAAGGCGGTGAAGGAGGCTGCGGCTGGCGGTGCGGGCGAGGGCAGTGATAGCGGAGGTGCGGGTGGCATCAGTGAGAATCCTGGCGGCGTCCCCCGTGTATGGCAGGTCGGAAAGAGCATGTACCAATCCACGGATACGGCCGCTGAATTCACCCAGGATATCTATAATATGCTGCACGGAGGGGACGAGTCCAAGATGCGCTTCCTGACGGCACTAAAGTAGCACGACAGCGCAGAAGTGAAGCGGCGCAAAGTAAAACCGTGCCAGCGGTCGTCATAGAAGCGCAAAAAATCTCAAAAAAGGCCAGAGTGGCTTAAAACGGCTCAAAGCCGCATATAAATTATGAAAAATAACGCAAGATACATAATAGTTTTTCTATCCCTCATAGGCTTGATA
>JAGBNY010000019.1 GCA_017634175.1 Lachnospiraceae bacterium | reverse complement strand
CTAACAGGCCGAATGCTTGACCGAGAGGCCATGCGCCCCGGGGGGGGGAGACCCCGCGGGGCGGGCGGGCCCGGCAGGCTTGCAGAGGTTAGGTTCGAGGTTCGGTTTTCACTGTCCGGGGCAACCTGCATAAGACAGTCCTCGATAGCTCAATGGTAGAGCACTCGGCTGTTAACCGAGGGGTTGTAGGTTCGAGCCCTACTCGGGGAGTTTTTTATATCTGAGGCCCGGTGGTCAAGAGGTTAAGACATCGCCCTTTCACGGCGGTAACACGGGTTCAATTCCCGTCCGGGTCATTTTTAAGTCGCAGAATGCGGCTTTTTTCTTTTCTGTTTTCTTTGAATTAATCTATTCATTTTTCCTATTTATTCAATTGAATAAGCATTGTTTTTGTGATATTATTTTTGGTGCATTTTAATGAAGTATAAAATGAGGGAGCTTCCTGAGTGCGAAAGACCTTACGAGAAGTGTGAACTCTATGGGACACAGAGCCTCTCTGACGCTGAGATTCTTTCAGTAATATTGAGAAATGGTACCAAAGAATTGAACTCTTTGGAATTAGCAATATCCATACTGAATCTCTGCGGCGAGGAAAAGTCAATAGCTGAGTTAGAAACAATCTCTTTGGAAGATTTGAGGTCCATAAAGGGGATAGGCAGGGTAAAGGCCTTGCAGATAAAGTGTTTAGTAGAATTCTCTAAGCGAATGTGGAAATCCCGAAGGGGAAAGAAGCCTCAAATTTTAAGTCCTGAAGACTGCGCTCTTTGGTATATGGAAAGCATGAAGCATCTTGAAAGAGAGGAAGTCCATTTGATGATGCTGGATGCTAAGAGTTCGCTTATAGAAGACTATGCACTTTCCATTGGTACAGTGAATGCCTCTTTAGTCTCTCCAAGAGAGGTGTATTTGCAAGCTGTTAGAAAAGGTGCTGTATTTATCATAATGGTCCATAATCATCCTAGTGGAAGTCCCAATCCTAGTCAACAGGACATAGAAATAACAGAAAAACTAAAAAAAGCGGGAAAGCTGATGGATATTGAGTTGATTGATTCTATCATTATTGGTGATGGTGTCTATGTCAGCTTAAAAGAAATTGGGCTTATGTAGAGGGACTATGTTTTTTGGAAATAAGAAGAATACATCTAATGGTTCAGATTATACTGTAAACGGTCATGCTTTTGGAATTGATTTGGGTACCGGGAATATTAAGATTTTTAATAATGCAGATGGTTCAATTATTAATGAGAAAAATATGATTGCCGTTAAAGGGAAAGATGATCTTTTGGCGTATGGTAATGAGGCATATGACATGTTTGAGAAGAATCCATCCAATATAAGGATATCTTATCCCTTATCTAATGGGGTCATAGCTGATATCAATCATATGCAGGTTGTATTGAAGAGCTTTATCAGCGAGATGACAAGAGCCAAGAATCCGGGTTCGGACTTCTTTGTCGCTGTTCCTACAGATATCACTGAGGTCGAAAAAAGGGCCTTTTTCGATTTGGTAAAGGATTCCAATGTCAAGGCTAAAAAAATTATGATAGTGGAGAAAGCGATAGCTGATGGACTCGGCCTGGATATTGATGTGAAGAATTCACAGGGCGTGATGATTGTTGATGTAGGCTTCGATACCACAGAAATATCAATTCTATCTCTTGGCGGGATTGTGATATCAAAGCTAATAAAGGTAGGCGGAAGAAAATTTGATGAATGCATTCAAAATGCGATAAGGCGTGAGTATCATCTTGTAATAGGCGGAAAAACATCTGAAAAGCTAAAGATAGAATTGAATACAATCAGGGACAGCGGGGAAGATGCAGTGGTCTATGGAAGAGACATAGTCACAGGGCTTCCGGTAGAGCGAAGAATACCTACTGATTTAGTGGATATATCATTAAATGAGCATGTCAATACTATCGTCGATAATGTAAAGGTTATCCTTGAACGGACTCCGCCGGAGCTGGCAGCCGATATATATAAGCACGGTATCTATCTGACGGGCGGCAGCGCAAATTTGGTAAATATTCAAGAGCTCGTTTCCAGAGGGACCTCATTAAATGTAAATCTTTCAGAGGAGCCTCAAGTCAGCGTAGTAGAGGGGCTGGCAAGGGTCATAAAGGAAGAATCGTTTAGAAGTGTGGCGTATTCAATAGAAGGAATGTCCCAGCATTAGAATTAGATGTCAAAGATTCAATTTAGGAAGAAAAAAATTTCAATACCCTCAAAATATCTGCTTTTGATTATTTCGGGACTTTTAATAGGACTCATGCTTCTCACTTTCTTTACGGATATAATAGCGAAGCCGCTTAGGAGCATTGCTTCATTTACAGTGGTGCCTTTTGAACAGGGCTTAGACAGCATAGGAAGAGCCTATGTCGCAAAGCGAGATGAATTGATAAATATCAGGAATGTAATGGAGGAGAACGAGTCCCTAAAAAGTCAATTGGATCAACTCAGGCTGGAAAACAATCAGCTTGTGGAGGATAAGTACGAGCTTTCGGAATTAAGGCAGCTTTACGAGTTAGACGAAAGACTGGCAGATTACGATAAAATTGGGGCAAGGGTCATAGGAAAAGATCCTGGCAATTGGTTCTCGACCTTCTTGATAAATAAGGGCAATAGCGATGGGATTGAAATTAACATGAATGTAATTTCTGGCAGCGGTCTGGTTGGAATCGTGACGCAGACAGGTGAGAATTGGGCTACAGTCCGCTCTATTATAGATGATGACAGCAATGTCTCGGGAATGGTACTGTCTACTTCTGATACCTTGATGGTAAGCGGAGACCTGCAGTTAATGGAAGATGGGGAAATCAGGTTCTCCCAGCTTTTTGATGATCAAAATATCGCTGCGGAGGGGGATGAGATTGTTACATCCAATATTTCGGATAAGTTTTTACCTGGGCTTACAATCGGATACATAAGCAAATGCGAAACTGATTCAAATAACCTTACAAAATCGGGCACAATAATGCCGGCCGTAGATTTTAGGCATCTCAACCTTGTTTTGGTTATAAAGGACTTGAAATGAAAAGAGGAATCATCAATTTCCTTTTGGCATTCTTTTCCTTTGTATTCCAATGTACGGTTTGCAAGGCGATTGCATTGGGAGGAGTAGGGCCTGATTTGCCGCTCATCTTAACTGTCTCTATTGGATTCATGAGAGGGCGGAAAGAAGGGATGCTTATCGGACTCTTATGCGGGCTTTTTAGAGATATTTTATACGGCAACGGTCTACTTGGTCTCTACGCCTTAATATTTGTTTACATAGGATATTTTGCAGGCATATTCAATAAGCTTTTTTTCGCAAAAGACTTGAAGTTCCCCGTTTTTTTGATCGGACTGTCTGATTTATCCTACGGATTCATCCTGTATGTCCTTACTTTCCTGCTTAGGCGAAGACTGGATTTTACCTATTATTTACTGCATATCATTTTGCCTGAAACCGTATACACATCAATCCTCGGAATAGCAGTCTATGGTTTATTAATGAAATTAGAAAAGAAACTGGAAAATGACAGGGATAAGGCCATCAAGATACAAGAGAGCGAGGAAAGTTAAGAAAAAATGCTTGAATTATTAAGTGATATAAGGGATAAGCTGATAAGCATAGTTTCCTCCAGGCTTTTTTTGTTATTGCTCGTGATAACTGCTCTCTTTGCCAGCCTTACAGTCCGGCTTTTCGTGCTTCAAATTGTGAAGGGCGAAGACTATAGGGATAATTTTACTCTTAAAATAGAGAGAGAGAAATCGATTAAAAGTACCAGGGGCACCATATATGACAGAAATGGGAATACCTTGGCGCAGGATACACTAGCATACTCAGTCACTCTGATTGATAACTATGATTCCGGCGAAAAAAAGAATATGCAAATAAATCGGACCCTGGACCGCTTGATTGAGATAATTGAGAGGAATGGGGATAAGGTGGTGTCAGATTTCAGCATTGTCCTAGGCGAGGATGGGAAATTTGAGTTCACTCTCGATGGAACCAGGCAAACCAGGTTTCTTGCTGATGTATTTGGGCGCCAAACTGTGGACAGCTTAAAATACCAAGAAAAGATGGCCACTGCCAATGATGTAATAAATTATCTTTGCAGCAAGGAAAGGTACGGGATAGGGCTTTATGTGGAGAATGACGACGGCACATATCAATTTGCGCCAAGGGAAGGGTATTCTAACAGACAGCTACTTAAGCTCGTGAACATAAGATGGAATCTATCTCTCAATAATTTCCAAAAATATTTATCTACAACGATCGCAACGAATGTCACTCAGAACACAGTAGCTGAGGTCATGGAGAATAAGGATGTATTGCAGGGGGTAGACATAGAAGAGGATACTATAAGGACTTATATCGATGACCCGAGCCTTTCGCATATTCTTGGATATACGGGAAGGATAAGTGAAGAAGAATTGTCGCAATACAATAAAGAGGACTCGGATTCTGCTTCAAATCACAAATATGCCCTTAATGATATGGTTGGTAAATCAGGAATAGAGCAGGTCATGGAAAAAGAGCTTCAGGGGATAAAGGGAAGCCAGAGGATTTTCGTAGATAATCTGGGCAGGATTACTGAAGAGGGGGATAGGAAAGAACCTACTGCTGGACATGATCTGTATCTTACAATAGATTCAAGGCTGCAAAGTGCCATTTATAGGATATTGGAGCAGAAAATAGCGGGAATCGTTCTATCCAAAATAAGGAACATTAAATGGTACAATGTGGGGGAGTATGAGAGCGCCGCTGATATTATCCTATCTATAGATCAGATATATTTTGCTTTGATAGACAATAACTTTATTGACTGCGCACATTTCGGAGATGAAGATGCCGGGCTCAATGAAGGAAGGGCTCATGAGTTTTTTCAAGATAAGCTGCAAAAGGTCAGTCAGGAAGTAAGGGACGAGCTTTTGACCGGGAAGACGGTTTATAGTGAACTTCGTCCCGAAATGCAGGAGTATGAGAGTTATATAACTGAAAAGTTGGAGTCTTCAGAAGTCGGGATTTTCGACTCTTCAAAGATGGACAAGGCCAATGAATGGTACAAAAATTGGAAGGAGGGAAAGATATCCCTTTCACAATACTTGGAGAACGCAATTGCCTCTAGCTGGGTGCAGTCGGAAAAAATAGTCACAGATCAAAAATACTTGGAATCCTCTGAAATCTATGACGCCCTGGTTAGCTTCATAACTGAGGATTTGATGCTGGATAACTCTTTTGCGAAGAAGATTTACAAATATCTGATAATGGATGGCACCATTCCCGGAGAACAGATTATCCATATCATCTATGAGCAAGGAAAGCTATTGGATACCGATGGCAAGCTTGCAAGATTGGATGCGGGTGAGAGTACTGCTTATAGTACCATAGTCGGTTTGATACGGGAATTGAAGATTACTCCTGCGAACCTGGCATTGGACCCTTGCTCCGGCTCCTGCGTTGTTACAGAGGTTGACACGGGAAAGGTCCTGGCCTGCGTGTCATACCCAAGCTACGACAATAAGCGCCTTGCGAATAACGTGGATGCCGCTTATTTTAATTCGCTGCAAAAGGATGGCTCATTGCCTTTATATAATTATGCTACCCAGCAAAAAACAGCTCCAGGGTCCACTTTCAAGCCTTGCACAAGCACAGCAGCCTTGGAAGAAAAAATAGTGAATCAGGGCGAGCAGATCAATTGTCTCGGCATATATGAGAAGGTCGATCATCCGCCTCGCTGCTGGATATATCCCAAGGGCACGCATGGAAATCTGGATATTGTAGGGGCCATTGAACACTCTTGTAACTATTTTTTTTATGAGTGTGGCTACAGGCTTTCCATAAAAAATGGCAGGTATGATAGCGACACAGGCCTTAAGGCAATCGCAAAATATGCCGATTTATTTGGGCTTTCAGAAAAATCAGGCATTGAGATCACTGAGTCTGAGCCCAAGGTATCGGACATTGATTCAGTGCGTTCTGCAATAGGGCAGGGTAATCACACTTATACGACTGTGGGTCTTGCAAGGTACGTGAATACCATTGCAAATAACGGCAACTGTTATAATCTTTCGCTATTAGACCGTCTAGTGGATGCGGACGGGGAAGTCTTGAGCAATTACGTCCCATCTTTAAGGAATAAGGTGGAGGTGGCTGATTCTACTTGGAACGCTGTCCACAGAGGTATGAGGGAAGCGGTATTAGGTTATGGGGCTTATAAGAATTTTCCCGTGGCAGCGGCAGGAAAAACAGGGACAGCTCAACAGATGAACACAAGGCCCAATCATTCCCTGTTCATTTCCTATGCTCCGTTCCACAATCCAGAAATCTCTATCGCTACCAGGATTGCGTATGGTTATACCTCATCGAATGCGGCAGAGGTCACAAGGGACGTATATAAGTATTATTTTGATTTAGAAGACGAAAGCGAGTTGATACCTGGAACAGCGGTCATGCCAGACAGCGTCGCTATATCTGATTAAGATGCCAAAAAAATACAAATTAAAAAATTTTGACTTTCTCCTGGTCATATTCGCAATAGCAATTTCCACGTATGGAATATTTATAATTGGATCCGCCAGAGAAGCATATCAAAAAAGACAAAGTATAGGACTCTTGATCGGGGTCATCGTGATGCTCATAGCGGCTTTTATTGACTATTCAACTGTGCTTATTTTTCACTGGTTTTACTATATTGCGAGTACAGTATTGCTGCTTGCTGTAGTGGTGCAGGGAAGGGGATCCCATGGAGCCACAAGATGGATCAATATAGCCGGGATTCAGTTCCAGCCCAGTTCAATGGCAAAATTATTGTTGATTTTGTTTTTTGCAAAGCTTATTATGAAGTACAGGGCGAAAATGAAGCGAACGGGAGTGATATTCTTGATGCTCGGCTTCTTTCTGCCGCAGTGGTACTTGATCTATCGAGAGCCGGACCTTTCCACGAGCATTGTTTTCTTCCTTATATTCGCTTCGATGATTCTGATAGGGGGAATTTCCTGGAAATTCATCATTGCCGTGCTTTCGGTAACTGTGCCTCTTTCGGTACTTGGAATAATGCTGATTCTTAGCCCGAATCAAGAGATTATAAAGGGATATCAGCAGGACAGGATTCTGGCTTGGCTTCAGCCGGATAAGTATGCGAGTACCGAAGGGTACCAGCAGCAAAATTCCATAGTTGCCATAGGCTCAGGAATGTTAAGGGGCAAGGGCTACAAGAATAATGAAGTCGGCTCCGTAAAAAATGGGAATTTCATAGCTGAACCTCAGACGGATTTTATTTTTGCTATAGTGGGTGAAGAACTGGGCTTCATAGGAAGCATGACGATAATTATATTGGACTTCCTGATAGTACTGGAGATATTGAAAATCGGATGGGGTTCCTCAGATATGTCTGGCACTCTGATATGCTCAGGGGTCGCCGCGCATATAGGCTTTCAAACCTTCATGAATATAGCAGTTACGACCGGTCTTATGCCGAATACCGGCATACCGCTGCCTTTTGTGAGTTATGGTTTGACGGAGCTCATATGTCTCTTCATTGAGATTGGAGTGGTCTTGAATGTGGGACTCTTGAGGGAAAGAGATAATGTCAGGCTCTTTGAATAAAGGATGGATAGGATGAATATTGGACTTATAGCTCATGACGCAAAGAAAACTTTGATGCAGAATTTCTGCATCGCATACAGGGCAATACTTGCAAAAAATGAGCTCTATGCGACAGGCACAACAGGAAGACTTGTTGAAGAAGTGACGAATCTTAGCGTACACAAATTTCTTGCAGGGCATCTAGGAGGCATGCAGCAATTTGGAGTCGAGATAGAGCATAATCAAATGGACTTGGTGATTTTTTTACGCGATGCCCTGACATCAAAGTCCCATGAACCGGATGTCAATCAAGTGGTAAGGATGTGCGATATTCACAACATCCCGTTGGCAACAAATTTAGCGACTGCTGAATTATTGATAAAGTCCCTGGATAGGGGCGATATGGAATGGCGGGAAATGTATAAGTGAATAGAAAGAGATTTGTATTGCCTTTGTGCCTGTCCTGTGCCATAGGCCTTTGTGGCTGCGGGGCGGTAGAATTCGATCTTCCGTATACAATAGCTCAGTCCAATAGTTCTTTTGACTTTGATATTATAAAGAATGAAAACAGATATGGGTCTTTTGCCAGTACTTTGGCAGTGGTAAGCGGCGACACTATAGCTTCTTCGCTTTCGCTGGACGGAGATACTTTCGATGATTCCGTGATAGGCTCTGCGATCATGGTGGATGTGGATGGCCATGAGCCCCTTTTCTCTAAAAGTGCGTTTGAACGGATGTATCCAGCGAGCATGACCAAGGTCATGACAGCGATAGTCGCGTTGGAGGAAGGAAACCTGCAGCAGGTATTGGAGGCTGGCGAGGACGTTGTTGTTACCGAGAGTGATGTGCAGAGCGCAAAGATACAATCTGGCGACCAAATGACCTTGGATCAGGCTCTTCATATTCTTTTGATATATTCAGCGAATGATGCCGCGACATTGATCGCTGATGGCATAAGCGGCTCCGTGGAGGCTTTTGCGGACAAGATGAACGAGAAGGCCAGGGAACTTGGGGCCACAAACACCCATTTTGTGAATCCTAATGGTCTGCATGACGAAGATCACTATACCACGGCATACGATATGTATTTGATTTTCAATGAGGCCGTGAAAAATGATACGATAAGGGAAATCATAAGTACTTATAAATATTCTACTGTATGGAAGAATGCCCAGGGCGAGGATGTCTCATATGAATGTAAGAATACTAATGGGTACATGAACGGTAGGTATTTGCCGCCAAAAAACTTGAATATAGTTGGGGGGAAAACGGGAACAACATTGATAGCAGGGTCATGTCTGGTGCTTTTAAGTGAGGATAAATCAGGCAAACCCTATATCTCTTGCATAATGAGAGGCAGGGGGGTCGATAATCTTTATAAAAAAATGACAGAAATGCTTGAATCTGTTGGATAAAATAGGAAAATTCAACCCATATGTTTTGACAAAAAAGCATAAGGAAAAAACAAAAAATATACTTGTGCTTTTTCGATGGTTGATATATAATAGAGATATATCGCTTCTATTTTGAAGGATGGAGGATACTGAAATGGTTCAATTAATCGTTGGCGAAAAGGGAAAAGGGAAGACGAAGGTTTTTTTGGAAGAGGTCAATAAGACAGCAGCTTCAGCGAAGGGAAGCGTGGTATTTGTTGACAAAGATCTCTCCCATATGTTCGAAGTAAAGAACTCTGTCCGTTTCGTCAATATTTCAGAATATGGAATTACCAATACAGACCAATTTGAGGGATTCATTGCCGGAATCATATCGGGAGATCACGATCTAGAGGATCTTTATGTGGATCAGTTCATGAAGTCAGCATATTTGGACAGCGTAGGACAGGCAGAGGAACTTGTTAGGCGGCTGGATAAGCTTGGGAATAAGTTCAATGTTAAAATCACTGTGAGCCTTACCTGCAATAAAGAGGATTTGCCAGAGGACATTAAAGAAAAAGTCTTTATCGCTTTGTGATTTTTTGCCATAGTTTCTTATTGAGAAAGCAGCAGATTTGGCTATGCGGATAAATGATTCTTCATATGGAGAGATTTTGTCTGCAAACTTAAGGACCGGGTTGAAGGTTTAGGATCTTTCAAAGTATCGGGTCTTGAAATACTACAAGTTTGATCTATGCCTGGGTTCAGTTTTGAACCCTATCCGAAGGTTAGGTCATGAATAATAGTCGGGGGACTGGAGCTGTTTTGAGAATTATCTCAAAAGGGCTTTAGTTCCCTATTATTTTTTTGGATGTTGATGGCATCCATAAGTTAAAGGGGGCATAAGGCATTTGTTCCCCTATTTGATAATATGGAAAGAGCGCGGGGGAGAGGAAGCAGTCGAGGCAGGGCGCCAAGAAGGCTTTCTGAAAATAGGGAGAAGAAAAGGCAAGAGCAGAGAAGAAGAATTGAACTTAGGAAAAGGAGAGAGCTAAAGGAGAGAAAACGCTTAGATCGCCGATCTTTAAGAGAGCGGAAAAAGCTTGAAAAGGAGAGGCTGAAGAAAGAAAGGCGTAGAGCAAGGATCGAGGCAGTCAGGGAGAGGCGGCGCAGGATTGCAGAGAGAAGAAAGATTCGCCGATTTCGAAGGAACAAGCATAGAATAGACACTGGCTTACTGATTTTCGGACTGATTGCTGCATATATAGTGGCTATAATAGTCTCTTCAGCTCAAGAGACCAGGGTCACAGGCTACGAGGTGAAAAAGGGTTCCTTGGCTGTGAATAAGGCAGCCCGGGGCGTGGCCATAAGGGATGAGATTGTCAAGAAGGCGGAGGCGTCTGGATACATCAATTATTATGCCAGGGAGTCAGAGCGGGTCTCGAATGGGGCTTTGGTTTGTTCCATAGATGAGACGGGCAGGCTTTCAGAAATCCTGCAGGAAAACCAATCTATCAGCATGAACCTGACCGATAAAGATCTCTTGGAATTGAAGACCAGCATTATGAATTTTCGCAAGTCCTTCTATCCAAGTAATTTTAGGACAGTATACGATTTTAAGTACACAGCGGGCAGTACCATTGAAAAACTTGTCAATGCTAATGTCTTAGAAACTCTTCGAGGCGTATCGAATAATGGCACAATAACAAGTACCGTTAACATGGAGTATGCGGATGATGCAGGGGTCGTAGTTTATTCTACTGATGGACTGGAGTCCGTAAAAGCGGATATGGTTAACAAGTTCGTTTTTGATGAACAGTCCCATATGCGAGACATGCACAATTCAAACACCATAGTTTCTGAAAACGAGAATGCTTTCAAGATTATCCGCAGCGAGAACTGGTCCATAGTGGTGCCCTGGGACGAAAGCTGGAATAGCGCAGAAGAGACCGGGGACAGCGGCATTGAGGATGGAAAATATATAAATGTCCGCTTCTTGAAGAATGGGTACACTGCATGGGCTTTGATGACGATTCATCACTTGGAGGATGGGGATTACCTGGAGCTCTCCTTCAATAACTCCATGATTACTTTTGCGACAGACCGTTATATTGATATAGAACTCTTGACCAATGAAAAGGATGGATTGAAGATACCCAGGTCGGCCATAGTCGATAAGGATTTCTACTTGGTGCCGGAGGAATATCTGACCCGAGGAGGGGATTCTGATTCTGATGGGTTCATTAGAGAGACTTATCTTGAAAGCGGTGAAAAATCAACTGAATTCGTAAAAGCTGAAGTATACGACAAGATAGATGGAATGTACTATGTGGATACTAAGGTCTTCTCTTCCGGCGATGTCTTGATAAAACCGGATTCTACCGAGCAATATACAGTAAGTGAAAAGACTAAGCTGACTGGTGTTTATAATATGAACAGCGGATATGCTGACTTTAGGAAGATAAATCTGCTTTATGCAAATAAGGAGTATGCGATTGTGGAATCAGGTACGATGTATGGACTCAATGTCTATGATCACATCGTGCTGAACGGAAAGGATGTAGAGGACAAGGATTTCTTCCTCTAAATTTTATGGCTATGCTGGAGAAGACTCGTTTTATAAAAGAAAATCTGGAGGAAGTAAGGGAAAGCATGCGGCTTTCCTGTATGAGGGCCAACAGGGAGATCAAAACCGTTAAGCTGATCGCGGTCAGCAAGACGAAGCCCATCTTCGATATGCTGAAGGCATATGACTTCGGTGTAAGGGACTTTGGAGAGAATAAGGTGCAGGAAATATTAAGCAAGTACGATAAAATGCCCAAGGACATAAGATGGCATATGATTGGACATCTGCAGCGCAATAAGGTTAAGCAGATAATTGACAAGGTTTTTTTGATCCATTCCGTGGACTCATATGCTCTCGCTTATGAGATAGAAGAGCAGGCTTATAAGCGGGACATCAATGTAAATGTCCTTGTTGAAGTAAATATCGGAAATGAAGATTCAAAATTCGGAGTAAGCGCAAATGAGACCTATGAATTGGTCAGCAAAATCATGGATTTGGAGCATGTATCAGTTAAGGGACTGATGTGCGTAGCTCCTATCCAGGATGATCCAGAGAATAACCGCAAATACTTCCGAAAAATGAAGGCAATTTCCGATGATATAAACAATAAGCTCGGAAAGGCTTATTTGAATGTCCTGTCAATGGGTATGACAGGGGATTTTGAGGTAGCCATAGAGGAGGGAGCGACCATGGTAAGGGTTGGCACCGGTATCTTTGGCGAAAGGAAGCGGCTCTGATCCTTTTGGGGATAGGGGCAGAAATACTTATTAAATCCGGGGAGGATAGAGAGATGAGTTTATTTGACAAGATTGCAGGAATGGTAGGAGTTAGGGACGACTACGATGATGACTACGATGATGACTATGTCGATGAAGACGAGGCGGAAGAAGATGAGGAAGAGGAAGAAGTCTCTTCTCGCAAACGCTTTGTCAACAGATCGTCTTCGCAAGGGTCTGTAAAGAACAACATTACTCCCATGCGTAAGGTTAAGGGGAAATCCTCTACTGGCAGGGAAATAATAATGTTCAAGCCGACTCCGAACGAGGACACTATCTGCGACATCATGGATGCCTTGAAGACAGATAAGTCGGTCGTGCTCAATCTGGAGAATGCTAACAGCGTAAGCGAGACTTACGCTCAGAAGGTAATTGACACGATTTCGGGGTGCTGCTACACCTTGGACGGCAATATGCTGAAGATATCTGATTACATCTTCATAGTGGCTCCTAAGACAGTTGGCCTTAATGGAGATGGGCAGGCATTTTTAATGGATTCTTTAGAGCTGCCGGCCGCAAGCGGCATGGTCGGCCGCAGATGAGTTTTTTGTGACTCAGGGTTTAAATTTTGCTTTCATCACTTTATCAGATGTGCTATATAAAAAGGAGCGGGTTTCCCGCTCCTTTTTGTGCGATAAGGTCGTCAAGCTGGTAAAACGCAATTGCAATATTTGGCTACTTAATTATATTGGGACTCTATTTCAGTTGTTCAAAAGGAGAATGGATGGATAAGAGGTATACTACCACTTTTAATACATATAAAAAACCAAATAATGTACTCTTTTTCATATTGGACATAATTTTTACCTCTGCTTTGGTCTATTTTGATCAATACACCAAGTCATTGGCACATATCCATCTCAAGGGACAGCCCCCGATGTCAATTATTAAAGATTTCTTAGTGCTGCAGTATTTGGAGAATAGGGGGGCTGCCTTCGGGATGTTCCAGAATAAGAAGGTGTTCTTCTTGATAATAGGGGCCGCCTTCGTTGTCTTTGTGATCTATTATCTTCTGAGGCTGCCCGCTTCAAAGAAATATCATGTACTTCGCTTCTTTCTTTGCCTGATGTGCGCTGGGGCAATCGGCAATATGATTGACCGCTTCCGATTGGAATACGTGATTGATTTTATCTACGTTGTTTACATCAATTTTCCGATA
Organism: Lachnospiraceae bacterium; assembly: GCA_017634175.1. Classification (GTDB taxonomy): domain Bacteria; phylum Bacillota; class Clostridia; order Lachnospirales; family Lachnospiraceae; genus NK4A144. The sequence continues at coordinate 18,697 of JAGBNY010000019.1, read as the reverse complement.
TTCAACGTGGCAGATATTTACGTGACTGTCTCTGCATTTGCGCTGCTCGTGCTGTTTCTCTTTGTGTATAGTGAAGAAGACCTGAACTTGAAGAAAGCCCGGAATCCGTATATTCATTCTGCTTTTCGAGAGAAGGAGGAGGAGACGTGAACGAAGAACTTTGCGACGAGGGATTGGGTGGGGAGTTTTCATTTTCGGCCTCTTTGGGTGACGAGGGCGTGCGGCTGGATAAGGTCGTAGCATCCCATTTTACGGATATTTCCAGGACCAGGATTTCTAACCTCATCGAACAAAAGATGATTACTGTGAATGGAAAGCTGCCCAAAGGTAAGGACAAGGTAAAGGCGGGGGATATCGTATCTGTCACCTTGCCTGAAGTGAGGGAGGCGGAGGTGCTTCCTGAAGACATCCCCTTGGATATCCTGTATGAGGACGAGGATGTCTTGGTTGTAAATAAGCCGAAGGGGATGGTGGTTCATCCGGCTCCAGGGCACATGAATGGGACCCTTGTCAATGCCTGTCTTTTTCATTGCGGGGACTTGTCTGGGATCAATGGGGTGCTGCGCCCCGGAATAGTCCATAGGATAGACATGGATACCACGGGTTCGGTGATAGTTTGCAAGAATGACAGGGCTCACCGGGCGATTGCCGATGAGCTTAAAGAGCATAAGATAGTGAGGAAATATGACGCTATAGTGTGCGGGGTCATGAGAGAGGCTCAGGGTACGGTTAACGCCCCTTTAGGGCGTTCAAAAAGGGACAGGAAGAAGATGGCCGTGGATCCGAGCGGGAAGAGGGCTGTTACTCATTATGTGGTAAGAGAGCAGTTCAGGGATTGCGCCTGGCTCTCTCTCCAGCTAGAGACCGGGCGCACTCACCAGATAAGGGTGCATATGGCCTATATCAATCGCCCTGTCCTGGGTGACGGGATATATGGCGGAGGAGGAGCCTTGAGAGTTAGTGAGTCCTTAAAACTGGATGGGCAGTGCCTGCATGCAAGGGTGCTTGGGTTCCATCAGCCTACAACGGGAGAGTACATTGAGACGCAGGCGCCTTTGCCTGAATATTTTGAAAACTTGCTTAAGCGCTTTAGGAGGGAATGAAGTGGATAGCTCATGGATGATTCGGAATGATGGGAAGGTTATTGCCGTGAAGAACCATCCTTTCTCCAGCCTGGATGATATGAACAGCATACTGGGGGCGATTGAATGGCTTTACGAGAATACGAGGTATGAAAGGGTTAAGACTTCCATCATAAGGACTTTTGTGATTTATACGCGCTGGAACCTTCCGAGGGGTTCTCTTTTTGATTATCTGAAAAAGAGGTCATTAGAAAAAAAGCCATATTTTCCATCAGTAACTTTTTTTGCCTCTATCAGGGACGAGATGGAGGAGATGGACAGGAAGCTCATGATCCCTCCTTTGGAGGATGATCTGATAAAGTATCTGGAGCTTTCAGCCATGCAATTGAATCAAGAATTCATCAGGGCGGGACTCAGGAGAAACGAGAGGGGCAATGTCCAAAGGGGACAGATGATAATCGGGATTTCCTCCGTGGCCTATGACTGGTATCCTGTAATCAGCAATTTTATCCGGACATCGGGTCTTGATATAAGGACATTGACGATTGTGAGGGATGCGCTTAACGGGGTGATGACTGATACGAGCTATCCCAGACCTGAAAGGGACGGCTTTTACGATGCTGTCCCTATAAAGGAGATGCTTGACGAGCTTAAGTCTGGCTGTCCCAAGAATCATCTTTATTATCTGCATGGGTATATGCATGTGGAGAAAAGGATCATGAATGCCAGGCTATATGAAGGAGAGGACTTATATACGATATCCGCCGCAAGGGGTTATAAGACCTTTAGGAGCAGGTACTTGAAGCTTCTGAGCATGGAAGAGGCCTTGGTGAAATACTATAAATACAAGGCGGAGAAGCTTTTGTCAGAAGAGGAAAAGGATGAAGGTGAATCTACGGTACACTTGGAAGATGGCGCTGAAGCTGGAGATTCCGGGGATTCTGCGGTTCCTATGAATGGCGGCGAGTGATTATTTTGACCATGGGTGGCAGCAGATTAAAAAAAGATTTTAAAATTGATGAAAAGTGCTTGATTTTTTAGAATGAGTATGATAATATATTTTCATTCAAGCGCAGGATTAGTACATCGGTAGTACACCGGCTTCCCAAGCCGGTGAGGCGGGTCCGACTCCCGTATCCTGCTTTCATCCTCGGACTTTTGTCCGAGGTTTTTTTTCGCCTAAATCTGATTGATGTTTTGGATGCGTTTATGATAAAATAAGGAATCTGTTGCTGCTGTTCACAGTCAGCTTTTTTGCCGTGAATAGCAACAATCTGTTCCATAAAGTAGTGAGCTATAAACAAATAGATTTAAGCGACTTGTTCAGGAAATTGTTTACAGAACATTAGGAGCCATAAATAAATAACGTGATAAGCAAGATATCACGTTATTTGTTTATGGATCCTTAGTCTTTTGAAAAAAGGAGATATTTGATATATGGGTATGACGATGACTCAGAAGATACTCTCTTCGCATGCGGGCCTGCCTGAAGTTGAAGCGGGACAACTGATTGAAGCAGATTTGGATCTGGTGCTGGGGAACGACATTACCACGCCGGTCGCAATAAGCGTGATGGATGGGATTGACAAGGATCAGGTTTTTGACAGAGAAAAAATAGCCTTGGTAATGGATCATTTCATACCTAATAAGGACATAAAGTCAGCGGAGAACTGCAAGACCTGCCGGGATTTTGCGAGGAAGCATGACATAAAGAATTATTTCGATGTGGGCCGAATGGGCATCGAGCATGCGCTGCTGCCCGAATCGGGTCTGGTGACGGCTGGGGACTGTGTGATAGGCGCAGATTCCCATACCTGCACCTATGGGGCCCTTGGGGCCTTTTCTACGGGCGTAGGCTCTACTGACATGGCAGCGGGCATGGCGTCAGGGAAGGCGTGGTTCAAGGTGCCCTCCGCCATTAAATTTGTATTGAAAAATAAGCCCTCGAAATGGGTCTCGGGCAAAGACGTGATCCTGCACATAATTGGACTCATAGGTGTGGACGGCGCCCTTTATAAATCCATGGAGTTCTGCGGGGATGGGGCAAAAGCCCTTTCAATGGACGACCGCTTCACTATTGCGAATATGGCTATTGAGGCAGGAGGAAAGAATGGCATATTCCCGGTAGATGAAAAAGCCCTGGCTTATCTTAATAGTCATGGAGCCAAGAAAGGGGCTATATTTGAGCCGGATCCGGACGCAGCATATGACGAGGTCTATGAAATAGATCTTTCTCAATTGGAGCCCGTGGTGGCTTTTCCGCATCTGCCATCCAATACCAAGAGAGTGAGTGAAATCACGGATAGAATAACCATAGATCAAGCTGTGATAGGGTCCTGTACCAATGGACGTATTTCAGATCTTAGAGTGGCGGCACAGGTACTTAAAGGAAAGAAGGTGGCAAATGGCGTTCGCTGCATAGTCATTCCGGCCACGCAGAAGATATATTTGGAAGCCATGAAGGAGGGACTTCTTGAGGACTTCATAGAGGCCGGAGCTATAGTTTCGACGCCTACCTGCGGGCCTTGTCTTGGAGGATATATGGGCATCTTGGCTTCAGGAGAGAGGTGCGTCTCGACCACTAATAGGAATTTTGTCGGTAGGATGGGTGCAAAGGACTCGGAAATCTATCTTGCGAGTCCTGCGGTAGCAGCAGCATCTGCTGTGGCAGGGTTTATCACAGCGCCTTAAGGGAGGTCTAGTAATGGAAGCGAGAGGAAAAGTTTTTAAGTACGGTGACAATGTAGATACTGATGTGATTATTCCTGCGAGGTATCTGGCTATTCAGGAAAAGAAGGAGCTAGCTGCCCATGCCATGGAAGATATAGACAAGGATTTCGTGAACAGGGTCTCTCCCGGGGATATCATGGTGGCCGGGAAGAATTTTGGCTGCGGCTCGTCCAGGGAGCATGCCCCGTTAGTTATAAAGGAAGCGGGTATCTCCTGTGTCATAGCAGAGACTTTTGCCAGGATTTTCTTCAGGAATGCGATAAATATTGGGCTTCCGATATTGGAGTGCCCTGATGCCGCAAAGGAAATAGAGGCGGGGGATCAGGTATCCGTGAATTTCGACACTGGAGAGATCATAAATGAGACAAAGGGAAAGTCATACAGGGGTCAGCCCTTCCCGGAGTTCATGCAGAGAATCATTAGCTCTGGCGGCCTTGTAGGATATGTAAATGGGAGAAAAGATAGATGAATGCGCTTCAGGCCATATTGCTAGGGGTATTGCAGGGACTTACTGAGTTCCTTCCTGTATCATCATCGGGACATTTGGCGATTTTTCAGAATCTGCTCCATATCGGGCAGGGGGTTGAGGACCTCTTTTTGCTAGATATCCTTTTGCATCTTGGGACTTTGCTGTCCATTTTCGCGGTCTTTTATAAGGATATTTTTAAGATGATCGTGGAATTCTTCTTGATGGTGAGAGATGCCTTCTTAAATATCCCGAGAATGATACGCCATGAGGAGAGGGTGAGGGTAATCTCTACTGCTTATCGGAAGTTCGTGATAATGGTCATCATTTCCACTATTCCCACGGGGATAGTGGGGATGATCTTCAAGAAGACGGGGCTCGCTGAGAGTACGGCAGAGACCCTTTTGATTCCCGGTATCTTTCTATTGATAACAGCAGGGCTTCTTTTCGTGGCTGACAGGACCCCGGAGGGAGAGAAGACTCCAAAGACAGCGACATATCTGGACGCTATCCTTATCGGGATAGGGCAGGGGATCGCTACCTTGCCGGGGATATCCAGATCCGGCACGACGATTACCTCGTCCCTGCTTTGCGGATTTAGGAAGGATTTTGCCGTAAAATACTCTTTTATTGTATCAATGCCGGCTGTATTAGGAGCAGTAGTCCTGGAAATAGGCGATGCTAAAGGGACAAAGCTGGAGCCTGCATATTTTCTTGGAATGGCAGTGGCCGCCGTAGTGGGTTTCTTTGCTATTAAGGTGATGCTGAATGTGGTCAGGAATAAGAGGTATATCTTCTTCTCAATATATTGCCTTTTAGCTGGGCTGGTGGCTATTATTGGTTCTTTCTTTATTAAGTAATTATGGCAGCGGATGAGAAGAAACGTACAAAAAATAAGGGCTTAAAGGAGAAGAGCTCTTCAAAACATAAGCCTAGAAAGAGCGCTCAAAATAGCGAGGAAGCCACCCATGGGAAAAAGCACTCGGCGGATGAGGCGATTTCAGGAGCGATATTGAATGAAATATGGCTCCTGATTCTTTTGGCCGTTTGCTTCGTCCTGCTGCTTGGCAATTTCGGACTGACATCGATCTTCGGGGACGTTGTGAATGGGTTCTTTTTTGGACTTTTTGGCACTGTGGAATATATATTCCCTATACTGCTCTTCGTTGGGGCTGTATATGCCGCCGTAAATCATAAAGTCCCAAAGAAGATGGTCAAGCTCGTATTCGGCATTATTCTGCTCTTTGATTTCGGTATGCTGCTCCAGGCGTTTTTTTCCGGCTCCTATCATGCGAGCAGCTACACCTCTCTCTATGACTATGCCTCCAGCACGCATTTAGGCGGGGGGCTTATTTTTGGCGGCATTTTTGAGGCATTGAGTTCTATCATTGGGACGGTAGGCGTGGTAATCATTATACTCATAACCGCAATTCTTTGTATTGTAGCTATAACTGGAAAGTCATTTGTGGGAGGGGTAAAAGCCGGAGGAAAAAAAGCCTATAAGAAGGCCTCTGACGAAAAACAGAAATGGAAGGCTAAGAGGAATGAGAAGCGGCAGAAGCGGGAAGAAAAGCGTAAAGAACAGCACATTCAGCCTAGTGAACAGGATTTCATTGAAGAGGATGAGAGGCAGAGAAGGAAGAATTTCACAAATATAACCATAGGGGGCGATGAGAGGCCTTTTGATGGATTAAAATATGAGGAAATCGGGCCTTTTCAGGAAGAAGAGGAATATCCGTCTTATTATGAAGATTTTGAGTTCGAAGAACCGGATGAGGAAGAGGATGTTTCCTATGGAAAGGTACCTGCCGCAAAGGCGTATTCTCCTTTTTCTGTGAATCCCGAATTCAGGAGTCACAAGATAGAGAGAGCGGAAATGCACGAAATCCGCTTTGATAATGAAGCGGGCAAGGAATCCTCGAAAAATAGCTTGAAAAGTGTCCCTGCTAAAAAGTCCAATACAAGGCCACTAGAGACAAAAGAAGAGCCTAAAAGTAAAGAATCGAAAAGAACAAGTCCTAAAGATAAACCAGAGGATGATAGAAACCATGAAAAAATTGAGGATTTTGAGGAGGAAGAATTTGATTTTTCAAAGCAGATAGAGAAACAGAGCCTGGAGCAGCTTCGGGAGAGGGAAAAGCCAAAGAGTGAAGAGCCTGAAGCGATTGAGCGAGTGGACGAAGTGGCTGATTTTTCTGAGGATGACAGCGATGAGATTTCCCTTTTAGCTGCCTACGGCGCAGGGGCAGAGCCGGAAATCGCTGAGGACGATCAAGAAAACGATGGAGTCACCTCTTTTCATTTCATAGGGATTAAGGACGATGAATCGGATACGGATGCAGGGGAGACTGATTGGGAAGGAAAAGAGTCAGCGACAGGCGAATCTGAAATAGTATTTGAATCCGAGGAACGGGACAGCAAAGAAGCAAAAATCATTCAAAAGACAGAGTTGCATGGGAAGGATGAGCTAAAATCCATACAAAGGCTTGAAATACAAGAGGTAGATGAGCCAAAATTCGTACAGAGAAGCGAAACACTGAATGAAGATGAGATAAAAACCTCAATCAGGGCTGAAGAAGAATTAGAGCCTGAAGAACTGTACTCTTATCCTAAAATATCAATAAAGGAGAGGGAGGATGAGGTGACTTCGGCGTCGCCAGCGGATCTCTCCTTGGCCGCCATGGAGGCGGATCTCGCCATCAGGAAAATCGAAGGGGAGCACATGATAATGGATGAGTACGAGCTGCTTCATCCAAAGCCTATCAAACCACAGAAAAACGACCTTTACTTTAATAAGGCCTTGATGGCTGAAAAACCTGATTTTTCCGATGAAGATGGAGAGAAAATCAAATCCAGAGAACAGGATGGATTCGTCAGAAGGGAACGAAAGAGCGTTGCTTCCCTTCATTCAAATGAAAGAAGGAACTCTACCAATTCATCTGATATAGCATATCAGATGCCCCCCATAGATTTGCTTAAAGAGGGCGAAAGTAAGGACAGCGAAAAGAGAGAGAGCCTAAATGAGACTGCCGAAAAGCTCCGTGAGACCTTGGAGATTTTTGGGGTCAAGGTCACGATGACGGACATAATTTCTGGGCCTACGGCTACGAGATACGAGATGAAGCCGGACAAGGGGGTGAAGGTCAGCAAGATCCTGGGGCTGACGGACGACATAAGGCTGAACCTGGCGGCCGCAAATATCAGGATAGAGGCGCCGATTCCGGGCAAGGATGCCGTAGGAATTGAGATTCCGAATAAGGAAGTGGAAGTCGTTGCTCTTAGGGAGCTGATAGAGAGCGACGCATTCAAGAATTCCAAGTCTAAGCTCACCTTTGCTGTGGGGAAGAATATCGGCGGGGAAGTCGTGGTTTTTGACATCGCCAAGATGCCGCATTTATTGATAGCTGGCGCTACAGGGTCCGGTAAATCGGTCTGTATTAATACCATTATCATGAGCATCTTGTATAAGGCTAGGCCTGACGAGGTCAAGATGATAATGATCGACCCGAAGATCGTGGAGCTCTCTGTATACAATGGGCTGCCTCATCTCCTGACTCCGGTAGTCACTGATACCTCGAAGGCGGCGGGGGCCTTGAAATGGGGAGTCATGGAAATGATGAAGCGTTACAAGCTCTTTGCTGCCGCGAAGGTCAAGGACATGAAGGGCTACAATGCAAAGATCCGTTCCATGAGGTCCGCGGGAGACTTGACTTTCGATGATGGCTCTGAGAGAAAGGAGCTGCCGCAAATCCTGATTATAGTGGACGAGCTGGCTGATTTGATGATGGCCGCAAAAGCGGAGATTGAGTCCTCGATAATGAGGCTCACCCAGCTTGCCAGAGCGGCAGGCATACATTTGATCATTGCGACTCAGCGCCCATCTGTCGATGTTATCACCGGTGTCATAAAGTCCAATATGCCTAGCCGCATCGCCTTTGCAGTTTCTTCCGGGGTAGATTCCAGGACCATACTGGATATGGCAGGCGCTGAGAGGCTCCTGGGTCGGGGAGACATGCTCTTTTACCCTGCGGGAAAGATGAGGCCGGAAAGAGTCCAGGGAGCCTACGTAGATGAGGAGACAGAGATAGAGCCTGTGGTGGATTTTATTTCAAGGCAGTATGCCGATATTGTCATGGATGAATCAGATGACATAACGGATGAAATTGAGGCAGCGGCTGAAAGTGGGAATACAAAGGAAGGGTCTTCTCAAAATTCAGCCGGAAGTCCTGAAGAAAGGGCGCCTAGAGAGGAGAGAGATCAGCTCTTTGCTGAAGCCGGCAGGCTCATATTAGAGAGAAAAAAAGCTTCCATAGGCATGCTGCAGAGGGTTTTTAAGACCGGGTTCAATAGGGCTGCCCGTATAATGGATCAGCTTGCCGAGGCCGGTGTTGTCTCGGGGGAAGATGGGACTAAGTCCAGGAATATCCTTATGAGCAGGGCTGAATTTGAGGATTTTCTTAGCGGAAAAGAGGTTGATGTGGAGAGCCGCAAGGCAGAGGCCAATGAAGCTGCCCAGGCGTTGGAGGAAGCTGACAGGATGATTGGCCTGCGTCTCTCTGAGCAATCTGAAAGGAACAGTGCGGCTTTTGATGTTGACTATGATTAATGGAGTCCTTTAGGAGGTATTTTCATCGTAATGATCTGCGAAAAGTGCGGTGAAGAAATTCCAGATGGATATTTGTACTGTGAGAAATGCGGGAATGCGGTGCAAATTGTGCCAGACTTTGACCTGGACTTGGAGGAAAGCCTGCTTGAAATGCAGTCCGATGTTGCGGGCAGCATAGATGCGCTCTTCACTCCGGATGGGGAAAGGAAGCTCACACAGGATACTATAACCATGCCTGCCGTGAAGGGAAAGATAGCCCTCCTGCATCAGGCGATATTTGTGACAGCCGTGCTTATTGTGCTGGTGGCAGCCGTGCTTTTTGATTCTTTCTCAAAGGAAAAAAACGCAAGTGACTACACGAAGCTTGCGGAGGAAGCTTATTCCTTGGGTAACTATGAGGAAGCGGCTGAGTACTATGAAAGCGCCATTTCAATGTGGGACGGTGAATTCCTGGAGAACCTCAATGAAATGAGGAATCATTACGCTGAGGCACTGGCTCTTTCAGGGGACTTAAAAAAAGCTAAGGATATCTACGCTACAGTCATAAGGGAAGATCCTGCTGACGAAGTGGCATATCAGGGACTCATTGATATCCTGCTGGATGAAGAAAATGTTCAGGCAATCAATGCCCTGGTTGATGGCGCAGAAGATAAAATCAAGGATAAATTCTATGGTTATATGTCCCTGAGTCCGAGTTTTTCCGAGGAGCCTGGAGAGTTTGAGGATGTATTTGATTTATCGATCGAGCCGCCAAAGGGAATAGATGGAGACATCTATTATTCTCTGGAGAATTCTCTAGATGGCGAGATTGGGACTCACGGAGAGGATGAGCTATATTCGGAGCCGATAAGGATCTTAGAGGGTGACAATGCAGTCAAGGCGGTCTTCGAGAACAAATATGGGCTTCGTTCAGAGTACGTTACAGGAGACTATTTGGTGAAATTTGAAGTGCCAAAGGCTCCTGTATTTCATCCAAAGTCAGGGACTTATAAAGAGCCTGCTTACATAAGTGTAGAAGTCCCGGAAGGTTATGAATGCTTTTATACCGAGGATGGGACAGATCCTGACGAGAATTCTGAGAGCTATAGGGGTAAGCTTGCAATGCCCATCGGAAAAAGTAAGATGAAATTCGTTCTTAAATCCGATAAGGGGGTCTTGGGAGAGATCGCAGAGGCGAATTTCGACCTGCGATTGATGGTATTCTATACCCCCGAAGATGCAGTTAACTATACGGCTTCTGCGCTTGTTATGAGCGGGGAACTCATCGATATCTATGGGAATGCCCCGGGGCAGGACGGGAAATTCAAATACATGTGTACCAAGGCGGTGATGGAAGGCAGCAGGATTTATTATATAGTGGATGAATTCCTGGAAGACAAAAAGGGTAATCTGGAAGTGACCGGTAAAATCTTTGCGGTGGATTCAATGGGCGGCATGCTCTATCGGAGCAAACGGGATGACGAGGGGAATTATCAGTTCAACTTATTCTGAGATAGTAATGAAGATTGAATGATAGCAAATGCGCAGAATACGTGAGTTTACATTCTATTTAATTCGTTTCCTAATAATTGACAATGCATGGAACTATTATATAATAAAAAATGGATTGTTTTGTATTCAGGGGATAAAAATAGATTGATATATTTTTATCGGGGAGAAACCTATGTTTAAGATTATTAAAGCTGAGAAACTTGCAGAAAACATTTACTCGATGATTATCGAGGCTCCAAGGATAGCCAAGTCCTGTGAGCCTGGGCAATTCGTGATCGTGAGGGCGGATGAGGAGGCTGAGAGGATTCCTTTGACCATTTGCGACTATGACCGAAGCGCAGGCACCGTGACTATAGTGACACAGGTGGTCGGGGCTTCATCGCTGAAGATAGTGGGATTGAAAACAGGGGATTGCCTTGCGGATATTACCGGACCCTTGGGAAGGCCTTCGGATTTCATTGATGAAGATATCGAAGAAGTTAAGAAACGGAATTACTTATTTGTGGCGGGCGGGCTCGGAGCGGCCCCGGTCTATCCGCAGGTCAAATGGATGAAGGAGCATGGTGTTTCCTTTGATGTGATCGTGGGGACAAAAACAAAGGATACCCTGATAATGGAACGCGAGATGGAAGAAGTTGCGGGAGACCATCTCTTCATCACTACCGATGACGGCTCTTATAAGCGGCATGGCATGGTAACAGTAGTGATGGAAGACCTGATTAAAGAGGGCAGGAAGTACGATGTCTGCGTCGCGATAGGTCCCATGATAATGATGAAATTTGCCGCAAAGACATCTCTTTCTAATGGGATTCCCACGATAGTTTCCATGAACCCAATAATGGTGGACGGCACTGGCATGTGCGGGGCCTGCAGGCTCGTGGTCGGAGATGAAGTAAAATTTGCCTGCGTGGATGGACCCGAATTCGATGCTTCTAAGGTGGACTTTGACGGCGCAATGAAGAGAATGGCTCTTTATAAGACAGAAGAGGGCAGGGCTTTCCTTAAGGAAAAGGAAGGCTTAACACATAAAGGTAATTGCGGGAATTGTTGAGATTAGTTATTCGATAAGGAGTATTCTCTATGATAGAAGTAGATATGATGAAAAAAGTCCAGGTTAGGGAGCAGGATCCCAAGGTACGAGCCACGAATTTTGATGAGGTCTGCCTTGGGTATAATGAAGAAGAGGCGATGGCCGAATCCACGAGGTGCCTTAATTGCAAGAATCCTAAATGCGTGGAGGGCTGCCCGGTCTCGATTAATATACCCGGCTTCATACAGAAGGTCAAAAGCGGCGAATTCAAGGAGGCCGCAGATATCATCGCTGAGTCCTCAGCCCTTCCGGCGATCTGCGGAAGGGTATGCCCTCAGGAGAGCCAATGCGAGGGCAAGTGCATAAGGGGCATAAAGGGAGAGAGCGTCTCTATAGGAAAGCTGGAGAGATTCACAGCGGACTGGGCACGTGAGCACGGTATTAAGCCTGAGGTCAAGGCGGAGAAAAAGGGCAAAAAGGTGGCTGTGATAGGATCCGGTCCCTCTGGGCTGACATGCGCCGGAGACCTGGCTAAGATGGGCTATGACGTGACCATCTTTGAGGCATTGCATAAGGCAGGAGGCGTGCTGGTCTATGGCATACCTGAATTCCGTCTGCCGAAGGATGCTGTGGTGCAGCCAGAAATAGAGAATGTGAAGGCATTGGGAGTCAAGATTGAGACAGATGTGGTTATAGGAAAGTCGGTCACGATTGATGAGCTCCTTGAAGAAGAGGGCTTTGATGCGGTCTTTGTGGGATCTGGGGCTGGTCTCCCCAAATTCATGGGAATACCTGGGGAGCAGGCGCTTGGGGTATTCTCAGCGAATGAGTTTTTGACAAGGAATAATTTGATGAAGGCTTACAGGGACGACTATGACACTCCTATTGCCAGGGGAAAGAAGGTCGTTGTGGTAGGCGGCGGAAACGTAGCAATGGATGCGGCCAGAACTGCCTTGAGGCTCGGAGCGGAGGTCCATGTCGTATACAGGAGGTCTGAGGCGGAGCTGCCCGCCAGGGTGGAAGAAGTCCATCACGCAAAGGAAGAGGGGATAATCTTCGACCTCCTGCAGAACCCGGTTGAAATACTGGAAGACGACAAGGGATGGGTCAAAGGAATAAGGATAATCAAGATGGAGCTGGGAGAGCCCGATGAATCGGGCCGCAGACGTCCTGTGGAGGTGCCGGGATCTGAATATGAGATAGAATGTGATACGGTGATAATGTCCCTTGGGACTAGCCCTAATCCGCTTATTTCCAGCACTACGAAAGGCCTCGAGATCAACCGCCGCAAGTGCATAGTTGCAGATGAAGCAAGCGGAGCGACTTCCAAGAGCGGTGTATATGCCGGTGGGGATGCGGTGACAGGAGCCGCAACCGTAATACTTGCGATGGGAGCTGGAAAAGCTGCAGCTAAAGGTATTGATGAATTTCTTTCCAAATAAGGAGCTATTTACTCATGCCAAATAAGCCGTTTCGTTCAGCAGAGACTGAGGCAAACGATTTAAAGTCATCTGGATATGCGCTGACAATAGTCGGGGCCGTAGGGTTTTTCTTGACCATCCTAAGCGCAGCAGGCTTTCTGCCTGTGCGCTTTTTAGGGGCGGGAAGATTCATATCCTACGGCACCATGATGATATTATTTATTGCTTTTACAATAATTGGCGTGAGGTCTCTTATGAGGGTTCCTGGATTTTATGAGGAAGCCAGGAGAGAGAAGAAGAAGATCGAAGAAATAGAGAGATGGTTTTTGGACAATTACCCTGCTTCAGTAATAGATGAAGATATTGAAAGCTTGCCGGGAAGCTCTGAGTGGATGATGTCGGATCGATATTATGCCAGGATCGATTACATGAAAGAAAAAATCAATGCACGTTTCATGGATCTGGATCCCTCGTTCCAGGATTATCTTACAGAAGATATATACCATAAATGCTTTGAAGAAGGAGGCTAAGGCTTATTCAGATAACGATTCTCTGTGCAGGGAAATTAAAGGAAAACTTCTGGAAAGAGGCTGTTAATGAGTACTTAAAAAGGCTCAGAAGATATGCTTCTGTAGAAATTTCAGAAGTGGCCGATGGACCGGACATGAGCCATGAGGCTGAAAGAATTCTCTGCAGGCTCTCTAAAATCAAGGATTCATTCATTGTCACTCTGGAGATAGAAGGGAAGAGGTTCTCATCTGAAGGTTTGGCATCCTTTATTGAAAAATCAGGGATTTCCGGCAGAAGTCATATAGTATTCATAATAGGAGGAAGCGATGGGCTTTCAGAAGAGGTAAAGGCGAAGGCAGACCTCGCTCTCTCCTTTTCTGAAATGACTTTCCCCCATCAGCTTATGAGGGTGATACTTTTAGAGCAAGTTTATCGAGCATACAAGATTATTAGCGGTGAGCCGTATCACAAATAATGAAGAGTGTTACACAGGAAAAACTAGAAAATCTGCCCATGGATTCCTTAATGGAGATTTTCGGCCAATTCAATTCATTTGAAAAAAAGCTATCCGAGGCCTTTCATGTGGCTATGATACAGAGAGACGGCGCGCTCATTTTGGTTGGGGAGCCTGTCAATATCAAGCGCAGCAAGGCGGTGATATTGGGCTTATCTCGCCATGTGGAGGCCGGTAATAAGGTCGATGAGCAAAAGGTCAATTATTTAATTGAATTAGAGAAGCAGAATCGGACTCAGGACTATGAGAACCTTGAACAGGACGTGATTTGCCGGACGATACAAGGGACACCGATTAAGCCGAAGACCATTGGCCAAAAGGAATACGTGGACGCCATTAAAGAAAAGATGATAGTCTTTGGAATCGGACCCGCAGGGACTGGGAAGACCTATCTCGCAATGGCAATGGCAATTACGGCGCTTCGAGCGGGCGAGGTGGAAAGGATCATCATGACCCGCCCTGCGATTGAGGCTGGAGAGAGACTTGGGTTTTTGCCGGGTGACTTGCAGAGCAAGATTGACCCTTATCTGAGACCGCTATATGACGCTCTTTATACGATAATGGGGGCAGAGACTGTGGCCAGGCATCGTGAGAAAGGCAGCATTGAGGTAGTCCCCTTGGCCTATATGCGAGGAAGGACGCTGGACAATGCCTATATCATTCTGGACGAGGCTCAAAATACTACCTCCGCACAGATGAAGATGTTCCTAACCAGGATCGGATTTGGATCTAAAGTTATCGTTACAGGCGATAATACCCAAAAGGACTTGCCTGAGGGGCAGCTTTCGGGACTCGATAGCGCACAGCGTATACTCTCCAAGATACCTGAGATTTCTTTTCAATACCTTACCTCTGCGGATGTGGTGAGGCATCCTCTTGTCCAAAAGATAGTAAGGGCCTATGAGGATTATGAAGAAAATAAAAAATCAAGAAAATCTGACCGAAGATACGAGCATAGGCGAAAAACTTGATATGTTGGAAGAGGAAATCATCAACTCTGATAAAAAAATAAAAAGAGCAGCTATCTTTTTGTCAATCGTATCAATAATTGGGACAGTGCTTCTTGGTATCCTGACCTATTTCAGGTACATGGATATAAAGTACTCTATTCTCTCTATCTCAGCATCTTTCCTTGTCTCTCTTTTCTTCATGTTTTCAATCTCAAGCTCTGAAAAGACGACAGTTGGAGGCCGTGAGCCTTCTCCGGGGTTCATGAATGGTATTTTTACATTTTCGGACGAAAAAATTCACAGGGCTATAGTATTACTATTTCTGCTGGGTGTGCTCTGTTCTCTTTTGTCCCCTTTTGTTGGAGAATTTGCGGCGCCTATCCAATCTATGGCCATGGTTTTGTCCATTTTGTCGGATTTTTCGATTGGAGTAACGGCCTTGATGCTGCTCTCCACGATTGCGCTTTTTGCATCGAGGGAGGGTGGGCTATATCTATTCTATGTCTTTTTCACGGGTCTCATCCTTCTGGTGATTTTTAAGAATCCGAGGAAGAATCCCTCTCCAGTTCTCACTTCTATTATTTATACAATATCATCAATAGCCGTATTTTTGGCCGTAATTATTCTGGAATCCATGGAGCCGGATCCAGTCAGCATTACTTCAGCCATTGCCGGAATCATATTGAATGATATCGTTATAATGGTCTCAATTCCAAAAGTCATGGAAAAAATAGTGTTCAGGGAATCGGATAAGTATGCGGCAATCAACAATACCGAATATGTACTTTTGCGGGAACTCAAAGAGAAATCCCCATATGAATATAAGAGGATGATTCATAGGGCGCATATGGCAGAGAGGCTTTCTGATGCGATTGGAGCAGAACTTTCTCATACGAGGTGCTGTGCCTATTACCAAAGGATTGGGGTCTTGAGGGACGAAGAGGATTTAGCAGAGGCAACTAAGCAGTTGATTAAAGAGCATGAATTCCCGAATCCTATAAGGGAAAAAATACTGGAATGTGTGGATAGACCGCTTCAGAGCGCCAGCAGGGAGGCGGTTGTTTCTTGCATAAGTGATGAATTGATTGAAAAGATCATGACTATATTTGAGTCCGATCCAAAGGCTAAGCCAGACTATGGTAAAATTGTGGATGAGATAATAGGGAGGGCTATGAAGACCCCATTCATCATCAATTCTCGCCTTCATATGAGGGATATGTCTTTGATAAAGAAATTATTAAGAGGAGAAAAGCTATATTATGACTTTCTTCGTTGATTCGAGCTTAAATCCAGATTTTCCCTTTGAATGGGAGAGAGAGTATGAGAAAGTAGCGAGAAAGGCCTTAGAGATTGAGAAATTTCCTTTTGAAGCGGAGATAGGGCTTACAATCGTTGACAGCGAGGAGATAAAGAAGCTAAATGGAGAGTCGAGGGGGATTGACAGAGTTACAGATGTCTTGTCCTTTCCTATGGTCCAGTTCTCTTTTCCGAAGGATTACGCGGCGATTGAGCTTTCAAACGATAATATTAACCCTGATACGGGAGAGGTCGTTCTTGGGGACATAGTGATTTGTGCGGAAAAGGTATATGAGCAGGCAGAGGCCTATGGGCATAGCGTTAAGAGGGAGTATGCTTTCCTAATAGCACATAGTGTGTTACACTTATTGGGATACGATCACGTTTCAAGCGAAGAAGCAGAGGAAATGGAAAAGGAGCAGGAGGTAATCCTACGTGAACTTGGAATCACAAGAGATAATGATGGTAAATAATATAAGTTTAGAAAAGACCTGCCGCAGAGATTTTTTTGGGTCGGTAAACAAAGTCATATCTATTTCGCTATTGATGCTGATCTGCCTTATTCTTTTTGTTGGCTGTGGGGGTCGTTCTGAGTCCAATCCACAGGATGCAAATCTGGAGGAAGAGGCGCCTGCGGATCCAAATGCCTATGCGGATTTCGAGAAGGACCAAGGTACTGTCTCTGAAAGCGATATGTCGCAATATAAGCAAGATGCAATGAGTACCATAGTCGCTGAGTATGATTATGAGTCTAGCTATGGAGTGCCGCAAGAAGAAAAGGACGGCAAGGTCAGGAGCTATCTCACCGGGAGATTAGTTGACAGCTCAATAGGGAAGAGGCGCCCTATTGCTGTGATGCTAAATAATATCAAGGAAGCCCAGCCTATGTCCGGGAGCTCCTATGCAGACATTATATATGAATGTGTCGTGGAAGGGTCTCTCACTAGGCTCATGGGCATATTCGAGAATTGGGACGATTTGGGCAAGATAGGCTCGGTGAGGTCTTGCAGGAATTATTTCGTGTACTATGCGCTGGAACTGGATTCCATATATTGTCACTATGGGCAGTCTGCCTATGCGATGCCCCTTTTGGAGCAGCCTTATGTGGACAATCTTTCGGGCTTGGCAGGCGATGTGGGAAATATAGTCTACTACCGTACAACGGACAGAGTGGCGCCGCACAATGCCTATGCTTCTGCGAAGGGAATCAAGAAAGGAATCGAAATAAAGGGCTATGATATGGACTATAGCCCGGACTATCAAGGCAAATTTACCTTTGCAAGGGATGGGGAGATAATCGTGCCTTCGACTCCCGATGCCACAGATTGCAGGCATGTTGAGCCGGGCTACCTTATAAACAAGCCTTGGTTCGAGTACAATGAATCGGATGGCAAATATTATCGCTATGAATATGACGAGCCTCAGATAGATGCTGAGAACGATGAACAGCTCTCTGTGGACAATATTATCCTGCAATACTCATCTTGGGAAGTGGTCGACGAGAAGGGATACTTGGGCTTTAACTGCCATTCGGGGGGCTTATGCACCTATATTTCTCATGGTAAGTCCATTTCGGGGGTCTGGATTAGATTTGGAGGTGATGAGGGCTCAGTTCGATATTTTGACGCAGAGGGCAAGGAAATAGTCGTGAATCAAGGAAAGACCTGGATATGCATAATCCAGGATACGATGGCTGATAAAGTAGTCTTAAGCTGATGCCCAAGGCGAGAAAAGGCCTGAGAGGAGCTCAGGACTCAAATTTCATCCTCCAGGGGGGGATCCTCGCCATAGCTGGTATCGTCACCAGAATAATCGGGCTCCTTTACAGGGTGCCTGTGACGAATATTATTGGCGATGAGGGCAATGGCTATTATGCGGCTGCCTATCAAATATACAATATCCTCCTGCTGATATCTTCCTATTCCCTGCCTTTAGCGATTTCAAAGCTGGTATCTGCAAGGTATTCGAAGGGACAATATAAGAATGCTGACAGGGTTTACAAAGGGGGCTTGATTTTTGCCTTTTGCACGGGGGGCATTGTCTGCCTCCTTGTGCTTTTTGGAGCGGAGTTTTTTGCCGGCGTGGTCATGAGCGAGCCAATGAGCTATATTGCCCTGCGTATATTTGCGCCCACCTTGCTTGTAGTCGCCGTGATGGGAGTCGTGAGAGGCTATTTTCAGGGAATGGGCACCATGGTCCCGACTGCGGTCTCCCAGATCATCGAGCAGATAATGAACGCAGTAGTCAGCATTCTGGCAGCCCATTTGCTTTTTAGTTATGGGGAAAAGGTTGGGACTCTGCTAAGGGACAAGAGGTTCGCTCCTGCATATGGAGCGGCAGGGAGCACACTTGGGACGAGCATGGGCGCCACATCGGGACTTATATTCCTTATCGTCGCCTTGATGATGGTTTCAAATAGCCTGAAGCACGATATGGCGGACGATGAAACGCGCTTTCCTGAGACCTATAGGCGGATCCTAAAGACCATAGTGATGACAGCGGCTATCTTTCTCGACTCTAATTTCTCAAATTGGGTGCAAAGTTACGAATAAACAAGCAAACTACCAAATTTTGGAGCATTAAATACAAAGAAAAAGTGAT
>JAGBNY010000018.1 GCA_017634175.1 Lachnospiraceae bacterium | reverse complement strand
CCCCATACTCTGAGCCTGAAAGAGCGCATACCGCATCCCTCAGACTCCTCACCGTATCTACGTCAAAAATGGAATCCACGTCCTGAACCGCAACGGCCAGCCTTTCGAGTCCCATTCCGGTATCTATATTCTTCTGCTTAAGCTCGGAATAATGCCCCTTGCCATCATTATCGAACTGCGAGAAAACGATATTCCAGACTTCCATGTATCGGTCGCAATCGCAGCCTACCGTGCAATCCGGCTTTCCGCAGCCATACTTCTCTCCCCTGTCATAATATATCTCAGAACAGGGGCCGCAGGGGCCGCTGCCATGCTCCCAGAAATTGTCTTCCTTTCCGAAGCGAAAGATTCTCTCCGCCGGAATCCCCATGTCCTCATTCCAGACCTTGAAAGCCTCATCGTCATCCACATAAATCGAGGGATAGAGCCTATCAGGATCCAATCCAACGGTCTCAGTCAAAAATTCCCAAGCCCAAGGAATGGACTCTTTCTTGAAATAATCCCCAAATGAGAAATTACCCAGCATCTCAAAAAAGGTGCCGTGCCTAGCTGTCTTTCCTACATTCTCAAGGTCTCCCGTCCGAATGCACTTCTGGCAGGTTGTCACCCTCTTTCTCGGCGGCACCTCCTGTCCTGTAAAATAAGGCTTTAAGGGCGCCATCCCCGAATTGATTATAAGCAGCGAGTCATCGTTATGAGGAACCAGCGAAAAACTCTTCATCGCAAGATGCCCCTTCCCCTCAAAGAATTCAAGGAACATCCGCCTAAGCTCATTTACACCATATTTTTTCATAAGTTACCTCAAAAATCGAATTTCTCGCTAAAATATGCCTTGAGAGAGTCAATCGACACTCTCTCCTGTTTCATTGTGTCCCTGTCTCTCACCGTGACTGAATGATCCACCTCGGAATCAAAGTCATAGGTAATGCAGAAAGGAGTCCCAATCTCGTCCTGTCTCCTGTATCTGCGTCCGATCGCGCCCCTGTCATCGTACTCGCAATTATAGTGCTTCGATAATTCAGTCAGCAGCTTCTGCGCAGGTTCTGCAAGCTTCTTGGACAAGGGGCAAATGCCTATCTTGACCGGTGAAAGAGCAGGATGGAAGCGCAGCACCGTCCTCTCTTCACCATTTTCCAAGGTCTCCTCATCATAGGCTTCGCAGAGGAAGGCCAGCACGACCCTGTCAGCTCCAAGCGAGGGCTCTATCACATAAGGCAGATATCTCTCATTCTTCACGTCATCAAAATAGCTCATGTCCTCACCTGAGACCTTTTGATGCTGAGATAGGTCGTAATCAGTCCTGTCCGCTATCCCCCACAGCTCTCCCCACCCGAACGGGAACAGATATTCGATATCCGTCGTGGCATTGGAATAAAAGGCCAGCTCCTCCGGGTCATGATCCCTCATCCTCACATTCTCGTCCTTAAGCCCCAGATCTCTGAGGAACTGCCTGCAATAATCCTTCCAGTACTCATGCCATTTCAGATCTGTCCCCGGCTCGCAGAAGAATTCCAGTTCCATCTGCTCGAATTCCCTGGTGCGGAAAGTAAAGTTCCCCGGAGTAATCTCATTCCTGAAAGACTTCCCAATCTGACCGATTCCAAAGGGTATCTTCTTCCTGGATGTCCTCTGTACATTCTTGAAATTCACAAAGATGCCCTGAGCCGTCTCAGGCCGCAGATAGACGACATTCTTCGCATCCTCTGTGACCCCTTGAAAGGTCTTGAACATCAGATTAAACTGCCTAATGTCCGTAAAATTGTGCTTTCCGCAAGTTGGGCAGGGAATGGAGTGTTCCTTGATGAAAGACATCATCTCTTCATTCGACCATCCGTCAACCGAAGTCTCTAATTCAAAGGAATTCTCATGAGCCCAGTCCTCTATGATCTTATCCGCCCTGAATCTCTCGTGACACTCCTTGCAGTCCACCAAGGGATCTGAGAAGCTGCTGATGTGGCCGCTCGCTACATAAGTCTGGGTATTCATGAGGATCGCGCAATCCACGCCTACATTATATGGATTCCCCGTCACGAAGCGCTGCCACCAGGCTTTCTTCACATTATTCTTGAGTTCTACGCCCAGATTTCCATAGTCCCAGGTATTGGCCAGACCTCCGTAGATCTCGGATCCAGGGTAAATGAAACCCCTGCCCTTGGCAAGGGTAACGATCTTCTCCATTGTCTTTTCCATCGCTCTATCTCCTTTTAATCGTATATTATTATTGCAGTATTCTCGCTACCATTGACTACCGCCCTGTCTCTCTCCACCGCCTCCACATTCCTGCTCACGTACTTTATCCTGCCAGGGCACTCAAAGTCCAGATCCTCGTTCATGATAACCACCTGACCTTTCAGCGCCATAGTCTCATCGAAATCCAGCATCACGCCGTCATCCACGGACGAAACAGTGACGCTAAGGTCATCCCTGGTCTTAAGCACATCCTGGACCTTCCCCCACTTAAATTCTGTACCGTTAAAGGAGGCATAGTCTTCCGCCTTCTCGAATTCAAGCCTGAGCTCCGCTATCCCCTTCTTGACGCTTAAAGACCTTAGTTTAACTGCGCTGTCCCTGCCTGTCTTTTCTGCATAAGCCTTTATCTCGCTATTGACCATGGCTTCAAGGGCGGAAGAGTCGTAAGCAGCTTTGTCAAATAATTCTCTATCGGTTTGGACGATTTTTCCATCCCTATTAAGTACGATTGAAATCCCAAGATCTGAATTGTCTTCCTGTGCCGCACCTAAAGAATTTTGGGAAGATGCTCCAGAGCTGCCCGATGTGATCTTATTTTTGCCAAAGAAAATGAAAAATAGACCTAAACAAAGCAATAAAAAAAACAGGAGACGCAAAAATAAAGCCCTCTGTCTCCTGCGTCTCTGTTTTTTTGTGAGCTTCTTCCTATGTCTTGTCTGAATCTTTTTCCTCTGCATCCTATGGCTTCTGTCTTTTAGGGAAATAATTATTTAGTAGATACCCTTCTATGAGGACCCCTAAACGGATATTCTATTAATTATCAAAGTATTTGTCAACCATAGTGAAATTGATATAAAATAGATTATATCGATCCTTACCGCGGTCAAAAAAGCTGACCGTGAATAAGTAACAGAAAAACAGTTTTGGAGCGTTTCCATCATGCCGGGATTTACGACACATTATATATTCGGGTTCAAGGCTTATCAAGGCCTTTTGCCCAGTCCCTTGAAAACAGCTATCAAGCAGCATAGAAGAGCCTATTCCCTTGGGCAGCAGGGCCCCGATCCATTCTTTTTCCATCTGCCCTCTTATATCAGGAAGGCTGGAAATCCAGCCAATTACATGCATAATGAAGATTTGGGACTTATGCTAAAGACCATGCTTGGATTTTTATACCAAAATCCAAAACTTGCGGATTTTCCTCTGCTTCTCGCCTTTACCGCAGGCTTTTTAGGGCATTATGAGCTGGATTCCGCAGTGCACCCCTATGTCTATGCGATGAGCGACCCAGAAGCCACGCACGCAATGAAGACACTCTCCCTTCATTTTGCCCTGGAGAACGAATTGGATTCCATTTTATGCAGGCGCTTCATGGGACACCGCCTCAATAATTTCAAAATGCATAAAGTGGTGCGAATCACCATGAAAGAAAGCCTGCCCATAGCTGAGCTGCTGAAATTTTCTGCAAATAAGGTATATCCTGACATGAAGGCCTCCTCCCTGCTTTTTCAAAACGCCTTTTCAACCGAGCAATTCTGGGCCTGGGTCCTGGAGGATAAAAGTGGCCTGAAGAAAAAACTAATCCGCAGGATTGAGAAACTTATCCTTGGATACCCTGTATATTCGGGAATAATCGGCTCAGAAAATCTATATCCCTCCATGGATGATCCTTTTAACCTTAACCATAGGACCTGGGTCAACCCATGGGAGCATACAATCGAGAGCAGCGCGAGCATGATAGAACTAATAAAGGCAGCTCTATCCAGATACCGAGAAGAGCTCGCTCTAATTAATAAGCTTTATTTTATGGATGTTGAAAGGGAACGTTTCCTGCGTCAGCTCTTCCGCTTGATCGAAAACAAATCTCTCCACAGCGGTCTAAGTCCCGCTCCATAGTTTCCGATATATATTTTAGGCAATCTTGTAAACCGGAGGAACGATCTTTATGAGGAAAAATATACAAAAAATCAGACTCGCAAAGTTTTTAGTCATTATCATGACTTCCATGGTCTTCATGGAAGGAGCGATGGCCGGCGTCTATGCCAAAGATACCGTCTATACCAAACTCTTAGAGGTTGGGGAGGATGAGGAGGAGTCAATAGTTTCCCGTGTCTATAATAGGGGAGATTGCGGGAGCAATCTGCATTGGGAAATAAGGGGCTCCGAGGGAGACCTTACACTAGAGATAACTGGGAGCGGGGAAATGTATGATTATCCAAGGAATGGGTCTATGGCTCCTTGGGAGCCCTATCTTCAGGATATAAAGGAGATTCGGCTTTCGTCCAAGCTCACCCGCATAGGCAATGATGCCTTTTCTTTTTCCGATTCCTCCATTGAGCCTGTGGAAGTCGCCTTAAAGCTGCCGGGCAATCTCAGATCCATAGGCGCAAGGGCCTTTTCAGGCTTGAAGATTGAATCCTTGATATTTCCAGAGTCCCTTACTTCACTCGATGAATACACCTTCGAGGGAAACCACAATATCGAGTCCATAACAGTCGATTCGAACAATGAATGGTTCATGGATAATGGGAAGGCCCTATTGGACAGTTCCAAACATAAGCTGATCTACGCTTTCCCCACAATTGACGGGTCATTCGATCTTCCAGAGACTGTGGCCGAGATCTCTCCTTTCGCCTTCCAAAATTGCACAATGTTGACCAGCGTGACTCTGAGGCCTGCCATGAGCACAATAGGTGAATATGCTTTCGATGGCTGTACCATGCTTCGTACCGTAACTTTTCAGGAGAATCACCCGGATCAAAAAACTAAGTCCATGGAGAAAATTGAAAGGGGAGCCTTTCGGAATACCGGCATAAGGGAATTCGTCATGCCTGAAAATATGACCTATGTGGCGGACGAGGCTTTCAGCGGCTGCTCTTCTTTAGAGAGCTTCGATGCCGCCGGCGATGCCATTCTGTCTATTGGCGAGTCCGCTTTTTCGGGCTGCTCCGCTCTCACCAGCGTCAGCATGAGCAACGCTCTTCGGACAATAAGTGACAATGCTTTTGAAGATTGCATTTCAATCAGCCAATTGTCCATTCCATCTCACCTAAAGACCTTGGGACATGGTGTTTTCAATAAATGCAGCACGTTAGAGCGCATTGAGTTTTCAGAACCTAGCAACAATAGTGTATCGAGCCCTGACACAGTTTCTCCCCCCAGCGTTTCCGATCCTTCTGCCACTGTTTCCCCTGGGAGTGTTGAAGGCGCAGGCATCATTGAAAGTCCTGTTATAGACTCTATTGCTGACTTTGATACCACTCCTGATATCGGCCTCGTAAGCAGTGAGCCTGTAGGAGCTTCTTCTCCTTCAGACGATAGCCTCATCTTTGAAAATGGGGCTGTTTTAAATAAGGACAAGACCAAGCTCTTCTCCTGCATAAGCACCGCCTCGGGAGATGGATCAGGAGTTTACAAGATTCCCGCTACCGTGAAAGAAATCTACCCTTATTGTTTCAGTTATACCGAAGAACTGACCAGGGTTGTCATCCCGGACTCTATCGAGGTAATTCCTGACCATGCTTTCTATTATAGCAGCATTACTTCAGTCGAGATTCCAGATAGCGTTAAGCTCATAGACGATTATGCCTTCTATGGAGCGGACTTAGAGTCCCTTGAGCTTCCTGTCGGTGTTGAAGAGATTGGCGACAGTGCCTTTCAGAATCTTTCGCACAGGATAGGTTCGGGCATATATTTACCCCATTCTTTGGACAGTTTAAGTATGCCTGATGGCCTATTGAAAATAGGCGACAACGCATTCGATGTAAATCTTACTGAGTTGGAAATACCAGACAGCGTAGAGGAGCTCTGCCTAAGCTCCATCAACTCTACCGCGAGAGGCGGGATGGACTTAAAGCTTCCCCTTTCCCTAGAGAAAATAAATACAAAGGAAAGCATCGACACTTATTATAAAATCAAGAGTTTTTCAATAGGCAGCGGAAATTATGATTTTGTGACTCAAGACGGCGTATTATTTAGCTCTGATATGAGCACTCTCTACGCTTTTCCCGCAGACAGCCAGATTGAAGAATACAGTATTCCGGAAGAAGTCACTACGATTTCAGACTATGCCTTTGCTTCCAACCAGAACCTTATGGCACTTTCGATTCCCAATAGCGTGACTAAGATCGGACGCTATGCCTTCATGAAATGCAATGCGCTGAGTGATGTCACCCTGCCATCGGCTCTTAAAGAGATTCCTGAGTATTGCTTCTTTGCCTGCCCTGCGCTAAATAGCATTTCTCTGCCATCAGGCCTCACAGAGATTGGGGACTATGCCTTTGCAGAGTGCGCGAGCCTGCCCCGAGTCACGCTCTCATCAAATGTGGCAAGGCTCGGCAAAGGCTCATTTATGGAGTGCATATCCTTGAGTGAAGCGGATATTGAGTCCGAAAAACTTACCCTTATACCTGAAAGTGCCTTTTATGGCTGCTCCTATCTTGAGAGCTTCACTGTGCCAAAGGGAATTACTGCACTTTCCAAGAATTCTTTAGCTAATTGCTCCAGTATGCAGGTGCTAAGGCTCCCTGATACGGTGAAAAATTTCGATTTTGCGGCGTTTAATGGCGATGACGGAATCCAGATGCTCTATTATGAAGGGAGCCAGGAGGATTACGAGCTTATCTCCATTGACTATCATAACGAGCCCCTATTCCACGTGGCTTGGCATTATGACAGCACCACTCCGGACGTGAATCATCATATTATTGCTGAAGCACAGGACGCAAATGGCAGGATCGTGCCATCCGGCAACCTTGTTATCACGCATAATGATACCCCGTCTTTCAGGATTATTCCCAATGAGGGCTATCAGATTGCTTATGTAAGCGTGGATGGAATAAGCGTAGTGCCTCCCTCTGCTAATTACGTGTTCGATCCCGTGGTAAGAGACCACACGATAACTTGCGCCTTCAGGGCTAAGCGGGATACCTCTTCAGACGCGGATCCGGCGGATAAGAATCCTAGCCCTCCAACTGAGATTCCTCCAAAGGAAGATCCTCCAACAGAAGATCCGCCCTTGGATGACCCGAATCCGCCTTCTCCTTCTCATAATACGACTCCTTGGGCAGATCCGGATCCACCAATAGTGAACCCAAGTCCTTCTGCCAATAAGTATGAGCCAAAGGATGAAAGCGACCCAAAGCCTGCTCCAGAAGAGCCTGAGACTCCAAAAGAGGATACTTCGGATAAGGATAAGACATCCGACAAAGAAAAAGACAATGACACAAAGAGTCCCAGCAATAACTCTGCGAGCGGAAATTCCACAAGCGGTAACTCTGCAAGCAGCAACACAGCGAGCGGCAATGGAGCTGTCGACCCCTACAAGAACTATACTAAGTACACCGTTTCAGTATCCGGGGTACGTTATGAGGTCTTCTATACACCGACTGTCTCTTATGATGGCAGACCGCATGTGAATGTCGGCAGCAAAAAATCTTCTAAAAAATACAATAAGGATATGAATATCCTTGTATCTGCTGATGGAATTGATATGTACAATTATAAGGTCAAGTTCCATAACAATAAAAACGTGTATTATGGTACTGACGCTAAGAGAAGGCCTTATTTCAGCCTAGTCTTTCCAAAGGCAGAAGGAGAGCTTGCAAAGTCTACGTTCAAGAATATGAAGTTTTTCTTTGAGATAGAGCCTGCGGATATTTCTTCCGGCAAGAACATCCGTCATGGCCGAATCAAGGCAAAGAATGGAAATATTGTCATTAATGGCCTTAAATATGTCAATAGTTCGACCGGCAAAAAGATTCGTATGAAGCAGAACCGAAGGAATTCCAGGGGAGACTATCGTATATTCGCCGTTTCTCAAAACGGAGTGACTATACAGGGACTCAATAATTATTCTGGAAATCTCACAATAAAAAGATAAATCAATAAGGGGATTGAATCCCTGCTCGATGCACTTGGCTTCCAAATGTCCTCTCGTGCTTTTCCCGCAGCCGCTTGAAAGCCTTATCGCACAAAAAGCCCTGAAGGATCTAACCTTCAGGGCTTTTTTATGAATGTATTCCGAATGATCTAAGAAAATCGCTCTGGAAACCTTTACGATATCAGTTATTTATAAGCTTATCCTCATCGCTCCAGCTATAGAGCTTCCTGATTTCCTCTCCATATTTCTCAGCGGGATGAGCCGCGGCCTTGTCTCTCAGAGCCTGGAAATGGACTTGTCCGCTTGCTTCGCTCATGTCCAAAAGGAAATCCTTTGCAAAGCTTCCGTCTTGAATATTCTTCAACACGGCCTTCATAGCTTCCTTCACTTCAGGAGTGATAATCTTGGGTCCTATAGTATAGTCCCCATATTCGGCAGTATTGGAAATCGAATAACGCATCCCTTTGAAGCCCGATTGATAGATCAAATCCACAATAAGCTTCATCTCATGGATACATTCAAAATAAGCGTTCCTCGGGTCGTACCCTGCTTCCACGAGCACCTCGAAGCCTGTCTGCATAAGAGCGCAAACGCCTCCACAGAGCACGGCCTGTTCTCCAAAGAGATCGGTCTCAGTCTCGGTCTTGAAAGTGGTCTCCAGGACTCCAGCCCTGGCTCCGCCAATTCCCAAAGCGTATGCAAGTCCAATATCACGGGCTTTCCCTGAATAATCCTGTTCCACAGCTATCAAGCACGGAGTGCCTTTGCCGGCCTGATACTCGCTTCTCACTGTATGCCCTGGAGCCTTTGGAGCAATCATGACCACATCCACGTCCTTTGGCGGGACTATGAGCTTATAGCGGATATTGAATCCATGAGAGAACATCAAGACCTTTCCAGCCTCAAGATTGGGAAGAATAGACTTCTTGTAAAGAGCAGCCTGCTTCTCATCATTGATAAGGATCATGATGATATCGGCCCTCTTTGCGGCCTCATCGGCAGTATAGACATTGAAGCCCTGTTCTTCAGCCTTCTTCCAAGACTTTGAACCCTCATAAAGCCCAATGATTACATTGCAGCCCGAATCCTTTAGATTCAAGGCTTGTGCATGCCCCTGGCTTCCATAGCCAATAATGGCTATCGTCTTGCCATCCAGCAATGCAAGGTTGCAATCAGATTCATAGTAGATTGGGCTTTTGTCATTCATTTCCATTGGTTTAGCCTCCTTAAAATCAGTCGTCAAACCAGACGACACCTTCTGAGCCTCTTCTGAGACCCGCTACACCTGTTCTAGCCAGCTCCAAGATCCGATAATCGGACATAAGACGGATGAATGCATCTATCTTGCTTGTGCCGCCAATTACCTCAATTATCAATGAATCAGGGCCTACATCTATGATGTTCGCCCTGAATTGACTAGCTATGCTGAAAATAGTCTGCCTGGAAGCTTTGTCCGTTTCAACCTTAATGAGCATAAGCTCTCTATATACGGACTCTTCCGGGACCAATTCCCTGATATCTCTGACATCGATAAGCTTACGAAGCTGCTTTTCAATCTGTTCAAGTATCTCATCATCACCATCCGTCACAATGGTAATCCGAGTGATTCGCGGATCCGCCGTGACTCCCGCTGTTATGCTGTCTATGTTGTATCCCCGTCTGGAGAAAAGACCAGCAATCCTTGACAGAACCCCATAGGTATTGTCTACCAAGAGCTGAAATGTTTTCTTTTTCTGAGACATCAAAAAACCTCACAAAGCGTTAAAAGATAGAATAGGTCAAGCTAGAATATTTCAAAAAAGACCTCGTAAAACAAATCTGTCTTACGAGGTCCCTTATTCGAGCCACTAAACGGATTCGAACCGTTGACCTACGCATTACGAATGCGTCGCTCTACCAGCTGAGCCATAGTGGCAATCACAAGTAAGTATTATAAAGCACTAATATTAAAAAATCAAGACTTTTTTAAATTAATATTAGTTTTTTAGGAAACTTTTTGTTGCTATTCACGTTCAAAAAAGCTGACTGTGAATAGCAATAACTTTTTCAAGAGACAGAAATATTCCTGGATAGTTCATTAATCAAATCATATCCGTCCCAATACAGGTCAAAGTCCATGGTTTTTCCTATAGGGACTATTCTATCCACTCCCCCTATACCTGAAGCAAGAAGAGGCATGAACATTCTTTTATCGCCAATATATCCTATAGTCTGACATCTTTTATCCAAACATAGGGTCTTTAATTCTAAGATGTCCATAAAGCTATACTCAAAGAAGAATCCTGAATTTTCAAGCCTCTGCATAAGACCCATTGGAAGCTTTTTCAACTCAACCCTTGTTATCAAATTATCCTGCATTGCCACAAAACGCGGCTTTGCTTCAGGAAAGCTCGCTCCAACCAGGCATAGGCTACTCAGCTTATCGACAGCTTTTACGCTTTGTAATTCAAACTTTTGTTTCAAGAATTCATGCAGACTGTCCCAAAAAAGCTTCTTCGCATATGCTTCTTCATTCCCAGTCCAGCAAATGACTCTCGGACTTGAACAAGCGTTTTGATCAGATAGATAGGTGTCATTATAAAAGGACTCTGCCACTCTTTTAGGATCCATATCAAGATATGCCTTTGTATCAATGACAGCAAATGAATACCTGTCTGCAAAGCAGATTTCCTTAGCCCTCGGAGCCAAAGGCGATTTCCTTATTTCTTCTATCGTGCTGTCTCCGCCCCAAATTATCCTATTTGCACATAGCCCGGACAAATCGTCATTGATTTCTCTGTCCCTTTCATATCTCACCAAAGAAATCATGTTCTTAAGCCCCTCGTAGGCTTCCAAGGTAGCCCTCATCGCCTCAGCTATCAAATCTATTTCCGGGAATTCCTTAGATGGTACTCTGACCACGTTGGGATTCCCAGCCAAGAGCCCAGCCGCTAATGAATAGGCAAAATTGACAGGCACATTGGACGGAGCAATGTGGAAGCTCATTCCCCTTCCAAGCCTGTATTCTCCCGCCTTCAAGAATCTTTGCTTAAGCAGCCCTATCGAGCCTTTTCTCAAAAAGAAGCCAAAAGCAGTGACAGCCGGATACATCCTGTTTTTAGGACTAGTGAGCAATGCCTTGGAAAGACTATTTAGGAACTCACAGATTTCATCGTCAAAAGGTGTCTTAGATGGTACTTCCGCCATCCTCTCCAAGCTTTCCGCCGAGCCAATCAAAAATTTTATCTTCTCAAAACTTTGCCGCATAGGTATCGCTGCAACCCCTCAATTCCGCATTTTTTATCCTGCCTGAGACAGAAAAATATTTACCCAGCCTTCCACAGGGGCAGTCATCCTCCCCCAAGACTGTCCCCTCATCTTCCGTTAAAAGCGAGTGTCCTGGATAGGACTCAGGGATAGTTGATATTACTTGTAAGATTCCCTTTTCTCCGTATTCGCATTTTGAGAAGTCCGAAGGTCTTCTTGCAATCACATCGGAATAGATGCTGCTATGGAGATGACCACATTCGCACTCGACATAAATGCATCCAGTCTGCTCCACCATGCCGTAATAGTCATGTACCTCATTCAGGCCACAGACCTCATTGAGTCTTTCCTTGAATTCCAAGGGGCTCACCGCCTCGCTCAAAAGCTTCTTCCAGCCCCCTCCATGAATCAGCACTCCATTAGATAAATCTAATCTTTCTCCCTCTTCCGCTCTTTTCAAAAGCTTTTTATAAAAATGCTCCCAAATCATGAAAGTGAATCCAAAAAGCAGGATCTTTTTCCCTCTGTATGTATCCAGGAAATGGGACAGCCCATTGAAATCAAGCTCCATCTCATCATTCAAGGCATAAATCCGTTTTTGTCCAAAAATCGAGAACCCCAATATGCCGGCTCCCCTGGCAGAGAACATTTCCCGATTTTTTGTTACAGAGGGGCAGTCTATGATTATCATAGGGCATCTCTCGGGACCCAGAAAATCCGACACTATCCTGGCCATCACTTTCTGTTGGTTTGCCGCAGTCCTGGAATCCAAATAAATCCTGGATACAGCCTGGCCTGTAGTGCCCGATGATGTCATTGTCTTCACTATTTTCTCTTCAGGCACCGACTTCAAGGATAGCTCTTTGAAAAGCCTGACAGGAACAAAAGGCAATTCATCATACGCTATTTGGGACTTTATATCGAAGCCAAGCGTATCAAGTATATCCCTATATTCTTTAGACTCTCTATAATGCCTCTTGGTAAGTTCCATAAGCCTGTCGTTCAAAAAGGCTTTCTTCTCCACTTTGTCCATTGAAAAGGGCTTACATTCCATCGCTTCATCAAATGTCATTTGTTCTCGCCCTCCAAAACACTATAGAGTACCTTTCCTGACTCATTCTTTGGTATCTCAGATATGACCCTTATCTCAAATGCTGCAGGATTAAGTTTAGTGATATCAGAAATATATGTTTTTATTTTTTCTCCGTCCCTTCCATCGGTTATGAAAATCTTTAGGTGGTCGTCCACTCCGGCCGAGGCAGCTTCTATCCCGAATCTCTCCCTGATATGCCGCTCTACTTCATCTAGATTCACCCTGTTCCCATAAATCTTTAAGAACCTCTTCTTACGTCCAACTATATAAAAAAAACCGTCCTGATCAAACTCTGCTATATCCCCAGTTTCCAAGACTCCTCCCCGTAAATCTCCCAAAGATAGGTCTTCTCCGCTTTCGGCATATCCCATGGTAACATTGGGGCCCTCATATATTAGCTCTCCAGCCACTAAAGGCTCAGATATCTCTGTCCCATCTTCACCTCTTAGCCAAAGTTTCCCTCCGGGGATGGCTATGCCCATAGACCCTTTTTTCTCCATGGCCTTTTCAGGAGGAAGATATCCCATCCTCGCAGTTGCCTCGCATTGGCCATACATCACTATGAAGCGCTTCCCTAAATCTTCGGCATATTTTGCGAATGTTTCGTGAAGAGTCGGGGAAAGCTTTCCGCCTGCCTGAGTCATATATCGGAGCGATGGCAGCTTCATCCTAGTTACCTTAAGCTTATTCAGCATCTCGTAGGTATACGGAACCCCGCCAAACGATGTTGCCCCCTCCCTTTCAAAGAAATCCCAAAATTCTTTTTGCATAAGTCCCTTTTCTGTCACAAGAATAGTGGCTCCTGCATAGAGATGCGTATTTATTATAGAAAGGCCATAGGTATAGTTCATCGGAAGGGTGGTTATTGCTCGTTCGTCTTCCTTTATTCCCAAGTACTCTATTATGGACTCAGTATTGCTTGCAATGTTTTTGTAAGACTGTCTAACTAACTTAGGGCTGCCCGTAGAGCCAGACGTGGTGAGCAGAAGGGCAAGACTCTCATTCAAAGGAAAGAGCTCCTCCTTTGAAAAACCCAGCTCAATCAAAGAATAACCATGCCCCGAATATATCTCCGGGAAATCCGGAAATTCATCTCTGGCAGAAGATGGAAGATAGATGAATTGCGGCTTATATAGATTAATCAAGTTATCGAGAAGAAGCCTCTCCATATGAAAGCTAAGCAGCAGCGGAACAATGCCGTTATTAACAAGGCTCACATAACCAATGATCGAGCCTATTGTATTAGTACATAGAATGAAGCAAAGAGACCTTCCACCCACGGCCTCTCCTAGCAAGCTGGATACTTTGCTCAAATCCTTGTAACTCAATTTCTCTCCAGCCTCATCTATTATCGCAATATTGTTAGAGAATTTTTCCAAGTCCCACATATGATGATCCAATCCTGTTTTGCAATTATAGCCAAATCATGTTATAATTTTCTTATATATTTTGTAAACAATAAACTAATTCAAACTATGCGAAATTCGTTGTTTACGGCAATAATTCTCTCCCTATGGACAAGCGATCTCTCCTCTTAGAAAAAACAATTCAAATTTTGAAGAAGCT
Source organism: Lachnospiraceae bacterium (assembly GCA_017634175.1). GTDB lineage: Bacteria > Bacillota > Clostridia > Lachnospirales > Lachnospiraceae > NK4A144. Next base: position 53,437 of record JAGBNY010000018.1, on the reverse strand, counting down.
TCCTGCGCCCTACTTGGAAGCCATATACGATAGCGCAGTCTATTTAAACTCCAATGTATTCCATGACAGCAAGCCTGTCCATGACATTGACGGTTTATGCCCCTTATGCAGGACTTATAGTTTTCTAAATGATAAGACCTTAGAGGCTATCAAAGAAATCAACAGGCTATCCAGCACCGATAGCGGCGAACGCTTTGAAAGCATTCCTGACTTCATCAAGGATTTAGAGGGATAAATATGCTAACTATCACTAGCTCCGCTCAATTCAAAAAGGACTATAAACGCTGCTCTAAGGAGAAACGAAATATGTCTATACTATTGAATGTGATAAAGATTCTTTTTCAAGAAAAAGAACTGCCCAGAGACAGGATGGAAAGCAGCCTGTCTGCAGGGCGGATGAAATTCGCGGAGTGTCACCTCTCTTCCGATTGGATACTTATCTACCGAATAGAGAAAAACAGGCTTTTCCTCATCCGGACCGGCACCCATTCTGAAATCTACTGCGTGTGATATCGGACTTTTCTTATTTTCACGCCGGAAAGCCTCAATCACCATCTAATATTAAAAAATCGGGAGGGCATGGGATAAAAGAAAATCAGTCCAAGCGGAAAAATACTGTGCTTTCAAATGGACTCCGTCAGCCGCATATTCTTTCGGGAGGAAACCTTCCTCATTGCAATAGACCGAATGAAGGTCCAGGTAAGCCACGTGCTCATCTCTTGCAACTTCCTTTATATACTCGTTCCTCTCGACTATCCTTTCGCTTCTGAAATATTTTGACTGAGAAGCCTTCCTCTCCGTGACCGGCAAGATGCTTTCCAAAAAAATCACCGCATTTGGCTCATAGGACTTAAGCATATCTACCAGCTTGTAATATGCCTCTTTCAGCGTCTCGCTATTCCCCCATCCCATCTCATTGATACCGAACATCACATAGATCTTCTTATATTTGCCCGGTTCAAGGGACAGCGCTTGTGGCAGCGTCACCTTTCCATAGGGAGCCCCAAGGTCGATAAAGGCCTTATCAAAAACTGAAAAGACCGTATTGCCCTTATCTGCGTAAACTGTCATCCCCTTAATGCCTGAGTAGAGTCCAAATCCCTGTTGTCTGGAATCCCCGATAAGCAAGGCATCCCCGCCCGTAAGATAGGACAAGTCAGCTTGAACGAAGCCCCCATAATTCCCGCTGAAAGATTCGTCCCCGGGCAATAGGGCTGTGTTCTGTGAAAGCCCAAATACTTCAGCTTCTTCAAGATTCCCATTAGATTCCTGTTCTCCGGACTCATCATCACTATTTGAGTTTTCCTGCAAGGAATCACCTAGAACTTCCCCATCCTCTGCTTCTTGCGGTGACTCCATTTCCTGCTGAGTATCCTCATCTTCTACCTTGGATACTTCTGGGGCAGAATCATCACCCTCATTCACATCATCTGATTCAGTCCCCTTTTCATCCCCTTTATCCAGATTCTCTGGCTCCTTTTGGCCTTCATCTGAATTTTCCGTTTCATTTCCAGTCCAAGTGTCATCCCAGGACTCTTCATTCTTTGAATCAGATTTACTGAGGCTGTAAGAAGCGGGATCGAACCCACCTATTTCATAATTATTAGATTCATCACCTTCAAGCCTTCCGCTAAAATTTTCCTCTATATCATGCACAGCATAGGCAATGGCCATGTTCTCCTCGGAGAAAAGCTCCGAAGCAAGGTCAGAAGCATCCGTTATCTTTAATAGGCTTCCAATCTTCAATATGCTGCCATACAGGATGAAGATGATGGAAGTCAGAACGATCAAAAGAGCGAAAGGAAATTTCTTCATTAGAATTAAAACCTAAAATACAAAAATGGATTATAGACTGCGCTAGTGAGCAGGAATACTGAAGCCCAGAAAATCACAAACAATATCAGAGTAACTATGATCGACCTGCTTCGCCTGTCATACCACTTCCTAAATATCGGTGTCGAAAAGAAGATGCCTGCGATCAGAAGAGCAAACGACATTCCCGCGCTGCTCAATCCTGTCCCTGCATGGGGGACAAAAAGCCTGACCAGGCAGTTGCCCGCGTCCTCCAGGCTATCTGTGGCAAAGAGCACCCAGCCGCACATAACTACCACTATCGTGTAAATTCTTGAAAAAACTATGCTTAAGTTCAGGATTCTGCCAAAGAAAAGCCTCTCCATCACCAAAAAACAAAAGTGATAAATCCCCCACAGCACAAAATTCCATGCCGCTCCATGCCAAAGCCCGGTAATCACCCAAACTATGAACATATTGAAAAGAGTCCTAATGATGCCCCTTCTATTCCCCCCTAAAGGAATATATAGATAGTCTCGAAACCAGGCCGTAAGGGTCATATGCCATCTTTTCCAGAATTCGCTTACCGATGAAGAGATATAGGGATAATTGAAATTCTCCGGATAATGGAATCCAAGCATCCTCCCAAGTCCTATCGCCATCAAAGAATATCCATTGAAATCAAAATAGAGTTGAAGGGTGTAAGAAAGGACGGCAATCCAGGCAAAAAATGATGAGATGTTAGCGAATCCAGCTTCCTGGGCCGAATTCCAGATGTTCCCTAATTGATTCGCAAGGATAACTTTGCTGCCAAGCCCTAAAGTAAAGGTTTTGAGTCCATCTTCAATCCCTCTCATACTAAGGACTCTTTTATCCAATTCTTTGGACACTTTTGAATAGATAACAATGGGGCCTGCTATGAGCTGAGGGAACATCACAATGTAAGTCCCAACCTTCAAAATATTCCTGGCCGGAGCAATCTTTCCCCTATAGACATCGATCACGTAGGACATTATCTGAAAGGTATAGAAGCTAATCCCCAGCGGCAGCGCAATATCTAGAACCGGCAAATTTAGCCCTGAAATGGAATTGACTATGCCCCCTAAGAAACCAGCGTATTTGAATATGGCCAGGGTGCCTATATCCAGACCAAGCGCCAGAATCAGCACAGCAGTCCTCTCCGCGGAGCCTTTCTCGTACTGCGCCATCCACCTTGTCAATAGGTAATTAAAGAAGATGACCGCCAGAATCAACGCAGTATATTTAATCTCTCCTACAGCATAGAAAATAACGCTCCCTATAAACAGCACTAAATTCTTGAACTTGGGGGGAACAAAAATATATACAGCCAAAAAAATCGGCATGAACCGAAACAAAAAAATCAGGGAAGAAAAAAGCATTTTTTCACTCGTTTCTGATAGCTGAGAGCGGTGACAATTTCATAGCCCTTCTTGATGGAATGTACCCTGCGAAAATAGATACAAAGATAGAGAAAATGATTCCTGCGAGAGCCAGCCACCCCGGGATCACGGATGTAGTCGCTTTTGTAATTGTATTGATTATAAATGAAATAGCAAAGCTCAGCAAATTTCCAATGAGCCCTCCGATCAGTCCTATCAAGCCAGCTTCGCAAAGAAAAAGAAGCTGTATGTCCATGAGTCTGCATCCAAGGACTTTCATGACTCCTATCTCACGAGTCCTCTCATATATCGACATGAGCATCGTATTTGAGATCCCTATAGCCGCAACAAGGAGCGAGACTGCACCGACCCCTCCCAGGAGCGCCTGCCTCTGCCTCGCAGATTGCCTCTCTTCTTCCACCCACTCTGTATTGCTATAAGAATTATAGCCCATTTGACGTATTGCAGTCTCTGTCTCTTCCATGCTGTCCACATTATCTACGATCACCAAAAGCTCATTATAGAAGATTTCTCGATAGGGCTTCCCATTCTTGTTGGTAGGCTGACCCGGGATAGGACGGCCTCTAAAAACCTTGGTGATTATCGGAGTAATGGCCTCTATGTCGCAGCATACATCATAACTATATTGAAAATAGTCCTCTTCGCCCCCTTTTAATACCCCGGCCGCTGGAACCAGGTACTTCTTGGGGGGTCCTTTTTTCTGAAGCTGTCCTTCAGCATTTTCCTCTTTTCCCCCGCTGTTGCTTTGCGATGAATCTGGATTCTTTGCCTCCTCGTACGCTTCAACATCGAAGATTGTGAATAAGGGAGACTTCATAAAATCTATATTGGGCATTTTCCCAGTGTCCCAAAACCCAGCTTTTGTCTTATAATCCACGAAATCCTTTTTTACCATATTGCCAAAAATGAAAGCGAGAGTATCACCCTCTTTCGGCAGCCCTCCCTCGGCAAAATCGGAATATTTTTCTTTTAAGGCTTCAAGGCTCATTGCCTTTACTTGACCAGACCTCTCGTATCTGCCGCCCCTAATCACGGCATCTACATATAATATGGGCGATACAAGGGATATATGCGGCATAGATGCTATATCTTTTACGCTCTTCGAGGTCAAAAGATAGGCAGTCGGGTCGCTGCCACCGACATTTCTGCTCCCCATGTCCATTCCACCGCCCCCTGGAGTCACAGTAATCTGAGTCAATCCGCCATATTCCGCAATCATTTCCATGGCCTGCCTGTCGAGCCCTATTCCCAATGACACCATGATAACTATTGATGCTATCCCGATCACGACTCCCAATATGGTAAGGCAAGTCCTGATTTTTCTCTTGAAAAGGGAACCCAGGCTCATAGATATAAGGTCTGAGCTTCTCAAATCAAGGTTCCTCCCTTTCCTTCTTCTTTTTCCGGGCAATGATGCCAGCAATTATGAAAATTATGATGCACCCAGCTACGGTACCCGCAGCAATCAGAATATTTTTCTTATTGTCGTCCCCCGTTTCAACGCTGCCTTCATCAAAAGACTCTTCTTCTTCAAAATCCGTATTATCGGCCACATACAGATTTAACTCCTGAGTCTCGCTTGTCACTTTGCCAGATTCATCCTCATAGGATACTATGAAAGGGATAGTCCCGTCATCTTCTGTCGGAGCAATTCCTGTAAGCATCAGATCGACATTCCCGGTGCCGCCAGACTCTATACCCCCTACATAGCATAGGGCTGGCTCTATCGAGGCGCCATTAAAGCTCACAGAGACATTGTAGAGCTTGGTCTTCCCGGTATTATATATGCTGAACATTACATTGGACTGCTCACCGATTCCAATGTTTGACGGCTGGACTTCAGGGGTGCTTATATCGTACTTAGATAGCTGATGCACTGGGATGGATACATTAGCGCTGCCTTCGTAAGGATTAGCCTCATCGTCCTCATAAAGCATCTTGATGTCCATTACATAGGGCTTTTGTTCCAGATCCGCCTTGACATTGAATTCCATCGTCAGCTCTTTGGTCCCGCCCGCAGGAATGTTATCCACATAAAAGCTATTCGCCCCGGACGTTGGAAGAAAGGCCGCATAAGAGCTTTCGGAATCTTTCCCGGCGACCACCCCCGTGAGGTCGAGTTCCATATTCTTGACAGCAGTTTCCTTCGAGGTATTTTCCATGGTCAGATGGAGGAAGAAATTCTGGCCAGCCCTAACCTCTTCAGGCTCTGTCGTGAATCCCCTCACTATCACCCTTGGAGTGGACTTCTTTTTCTCAGCTTCATCCCCATTCGTAGAACCATATTTCTTGAGTCCCTGAGTCCTTACAAAAGTAGCGATTGTGCAGCTTTCAATGACACAGGCGGGATTTGTATAAGTTATATTGAAATCCAGTTTATAGTACCCGGTCTTTATGTCCTCTCGCGTCCGAAAAGCCCAAGCGCAGTTTTGAACCCTTTTATTGGGGTCCGCTTCAGCATTTTCTCCAAGGAGATAGGGTATCTTTTGAGTGAACCCAGTCAAGTCTATCTCAAAGGGAAATTCATCGGTCTTGGTAGAAACTACCGGAGTGATGATTACATCCTTGACATCGTACTTGAACATATTGACTATTGGCAGGACAATCACGACTGGCTGTCCGTGTTCTGCTGTGGGCGTAGCCCAAGTAGCGGCCGGAAGGATGAACGGGTTAGTCGAGGTGGCAGAACTATACTCATCATGGCTCTCAGATTCTTTCTCCACCTCATCCTCACTATAGCTGGAATAATGCGATGACCTGCTTCTTTGCACTATCTCGACGTTATTTCCATTATTTGAAACAGACGAAGCATATACTGGTTTCGTACTATCCAAAGCCCTTAATCCTAGGATACAAATGACGAACAGGAAAACACAGAACAGCGCCAATCCGCCTTTGCTATGCTGATGCACAGCGTTCAGACAGGGCGAAGAAAACCGGCGAATCGACTCCGGCCTACCCCCGTTGAATCTTGATATTTTCAATCACTTTTCCGTCCTTTATCCTTATTACTCTATCCGCATAGGAAGAAAGATTGTCGTCATGCGTCACCATACACAAGGTATTTTTCCCATTTCCGGATATTTCCCTAAGCAGCTTCATGACTTCCAGAGTAGTGACAGAGTCCAGGTTCCCAGTCGGCTCATCGGCAAAAATTATATCCGGCTTCAGCACCAAGGCCCTGGCAATACCGACCCTCTGCTGCTGCCCGCCTGACATCTCAGTCGGCCTATGCCGCATATACTTCTTTAGTCCGACCTTTTCAAGGGTCTGTATTGCCAGTTTTTCGCGTTTAACCTTATCCATCCCCCTGAATACTAAAGGAAGCGCCACGTTCTCAACAGCATTCAGCGATGGCATAAGATTATAGGATTGAAAAATGAACCCAACGTGCCTACGCCTGAATTCAACGAGCTTGCTCTCGCTGTATTTCTCAATCCTTTCCCCGGCAATCTCTATGCTTCCCCGTGTAGGAGGCTCCAGCCCTGCCAGCATATTTAACAGAGTGGACTTCCCAGAGCCCGACGCGCCCACTATTGCAGCGAATTCGCCCGCCTCAATATCTAAGTCCACCCCATTTAGCGCTGCTACCCGCTCTTCCCCCAGCTTGTAAATCTTAAATAAATCCCTCACCTTTATGAGTGAGGGACCCTTAATTTCCGGCATTTATTCCAAAGGATATTTTTGAGTTAGTTCCAAAACAATGGCCTTGGCTTCAGGAATCTTGCTCTCGCCATTCAGTACTACTAGCGAAATAGCCTCTGCCACCTTATCGCAATCAGCCTCATTGAAGCCCCTGGTCGTGACCGCCGGCGTTCCTAAGCGGATCCCGCTTGTGACAAAGGGGCTCTTGGGGTCATTTGGTATCGTGTTCTTATTGGCCGTGATATTGGCCTTATCCAAAAGAGCCTCTACCTCTTTCCCGGTAAGCCCTTGGGGCACTAGGTTCATCAGCATCAAATGATTATCCGTTCCATTGGACACTATAGAAATGCCCCTGTTCATGAGACCCTTGCACAGTGCTTGTGCATTCTTGCAAATATTCTGAGCATAGGTCTTGAAAGATGGATCCAGCGCTTCCTTGAAGCAGACTGCCTTGGCGGCTATTACGTGCATTAGCGGCCCACCCTGAACTCCGGGGAACACCGCCTTGTTGAAATTATACTTATCCGCGGCATCCTTATTGCACAGGATGACTCCTCCCCTGGGTCCCCTAAGAGTCTTGTGCGTAGTGGTTGTCACCACATCCGCTATCCCAATAGGAGATTCATGACAGCCACCAGCTACAAGTCCCGCAATATGGGCTATATCTGCCATCAATACCGCGCCAACGCTGTCGGCTATTTGACGGAATCTCTTGAAATCGATAGCCCTAGCATAGGCCGAGGCGCCCGCCACGATGAGCTTCGGCCTGCACTCTTCAGCGATTCTCTGGACTTCATCATAATCAATGAAGCCTTCCCCGTTCACCCCATAAGAGACGCACTTAAAGTATTTGCCCGAAAAATTCACCGGTGAGCCATGCGAGAGATGACCGCCTTGATCCAAGGACATTCCCATGAAAGTATCGCCCGGGTTCAATATACTCAAAAAAACAGCCATATTGGCCTGAGCTCCAGAGTGCGGCTGCACATTTGCATAATCGCAATTAAAGAGCTTCTTAGCCCTCTCTATAGCAAGATTCTCAGCAACATCCACACATTCGCAGCCGCCGTAGTACCTATGCGCAGGGTACCCTTCCGCATACTTATTCGTAAAAGGGCTGCCCATTGCAGCCATGACAGCCTTGCTGGCCCAGTTCTCAGAAGCGATGAGTTCTATATGGCTATTCTGCCTCTTAAGCTCGGCCTCAATTGCGTCTGCTATCTCTGGATCGGTTGATCTCACGTTTTCAATTGAATACATATGCCCTCCATTTCTTTATGAGTCGCTGGTGTAACTATTCAGAGCCCTACCCACACCTCGCAAAATTTGATTTCTTAAGCGATTTAAGCAATCGGAAATCAAATTTTGCGAGGTGTGGGGGGCGGTAACTATCGTTACCGCCCTGGAAACAGGTGAGATTAACTGCTTTCAAGCAAGCTTGAGCAGTTAATCTCGCCTGTTTCCAAGGGGTTCTGAATAGTTACTCGCTGGTTCTAAAAATTGCTGAAAGCCCCCAAAAGCTTTTCGCTTATACATTTGTGTAAGATATCCCAAGTATAACATAGTGCCCCAAAAAAAGTGACCTCAAAAATCAACCATTTTTCAAAAAATAATGGATTATTTTCGTGATAATTGGACGATTGAGTAAGAACGCCTTATGTGCTATACTTTTTAGGTTAAAGATAGCAGCACTATAACCTAACTTGCATATACAACGGAAAAGGTCATGGTCATTACGAAGTACTATAAAAAATTCATAGGTTTTATAGAGCGATACGGCTTCGGTCTCTCTGCCCCTGCCTATCTAGTCGCTTACCTGGTATTCTTCAGTATCCTGGAGAAGATCAACGACGATCATTACCACATTATCCATATGGCGGCGGACGATCTGATTCCTTTCAACGAATACTTCGTCATCCCGTATATCCTATGGTTTCTATATGTGCCAGCAGTAATCGCCTATTTCATTTTCAGCGGAAAGAAAAGGGAGTACATGAATACTATGGTATTCCTCTCCACGGGAATGACAATCTTCCTGATAATATCCGCAATCTATCCCAACGGCTGCCATTTGAGACCTACCGTATTCCCAAGGGACAATTTCTTCACTTCTTTAGTGATGAAGCTGTATTCGATAGACACCAGCACCAATATTTTCCCCAGCATCCATGTTTACAACGCTATTGGTGCGCATTTGGCCGTACTTCACTCGGAGGAGCTGAGTAAATCCAGGATAATTAGAACAGGGTCTTTTTTCCTTTGCCTTTCAATCGTACTATCCACCATGCTCCTAAAGCAACATTCGGTCTTTGATGTAGCTACAGCTCTAGTCTTATCTGTGCTAATGTACGTGCTTGTATACGTGGTTGATTTTCAGCCGATGAAACAAAAAGAAGCTGTCCAGCGATTCCGATTATCTAGATGAAATAATCTCATCCATAAACAAATATTATAGCAAACGCACAAAATACGTGCGTTAACTATAATCTGGTGTACACGGCCGCATACCGTCAAAGGCGGCATACGGCCGGCTCATAGGACTTTTTTAATTGAAACCCACGAACCAATGTATTACCTTATAGACCCCTATTGAAATTTTTCTTCCCGGCTTACCTGGCAGATTTACTGCATTTCCCAGCACTCCATTCCTCAGACGCACATAAAGCCAAAAATCTTTCTCCTTCAAATATTTCCAAAGCTCCGCCTTTTTTTCCAGGGCTTCATCCGTCCCGGCCCTAATCAGCATGATTGATGAGACAATGGTTATGATCTCCAGGTAACTCCTCATGTAGGATCTAAGCTTCCTGTTCGGAATGCTTGCCCCTAAGAAAAAATCGATCATCATCCTATTCACCTTTATCTGCTGATCGATCCTGCCAATCATAACGCTTTCATTCACAGACTGATCCGCTCTGCCTATGAAATATCTATAGAAATTAACATTCAAATAATAGAGGGTACGAACAAACGGCAATGGCTCAAAGACAAAGAGATTATCCACATAGAAAGTATGGGCTGGAAGCTCCATTCCTGAATCCTTCAGCACCTTGGTCCTGAATATTACTGAATGCATTAATAGGTACTGCCCCTTATGAAACCTTCTGACATCATTCCAGGTAATGATCTCATTTTCAGGAAGCGCAAATCTATAGGTCATGACCTTCTTCTTTTTTGCCCCCTGCTTCTCATAGACAAAATTGCAAACCATCATATCCAGCACATCATTACCCAGTATCGCCTCCCTAAGAGCGCCTAATACCTTTTCATATGCTTCCAAATCTACCCAATCATCAGAATCAACGACCTTGAAGTACATTCCCGAAGCATTCCTAAGACCGGTATTTACAGCCTCCCCGTGTCCCCCGTTTTCCTGGTGGATGCTCCTTACGATTCCCGGATGGTTCTTTTCGTACTCATCCGCAATCTTCCCAGTATCATCGGAGGAACCATCATCCACTATAACTATCTCTACGTCCTCTCCTCCATGAAGCAAAGTGTCCAAACAATGCTTCATATAGTTTTCTGAATTGAAGCAAGGAACGCAAAATGTCAATATTTTCATAGTCTCTAAAAGCTATCTCCTATGCTGTTCGTATTTTTTCCTGGTTTCGAGGTGGCTCATGAGATCCGAATATCTATTCTCTATGGATCCCTTTGGTATCTCTGTGTCCAGCGCAACTGCCATTGTGTCAATCATATGGTCATTCAAGCTTTGGACTTTCATCCTTTTTAGAATATCAAGCCTCTGATCCACAGAAGAAGCATCCAAAAAGTCCATTAATTGGGAATTGTTGTCGGGGATACTTTTAGCAGGCTTATTTGCCGAATCATCACAGCGACCCTTGCTTTTTTCTGTGTCGGATCTCTTGTATCTCTTTACGAAATCCTTTATCGGCAGAATCCAATACCTGTCAGGTATCTTCAACAAAAAAAATATGACTACTTCCTCCAGGTTATCCGCATTTCTGCCAATTCCTAGGATTTCCACCACATTCCACTCTGAGTCTCTGTATTTTTCACCTTTTTTCGGCATCGATAACATCTTCTTCCCTCACCTCATGATCAAAAGCTCTACACCCAGCCGATCGCTGATCTGCCCGGATTTCACTTCATAGTCTATTTCACGGCACTTTTTAATTAATTGCAGCAGAGCATCTCTGCTAAATCTTTCTCCAATCGAGGCATATTTTTTAAGTGCAAAAGGCGGGACTCCTATCTGCCCTGCTATGTCTCTTTCTCTTGAATTCGTCAATTCCTTGGCTTCTAAAATTAATCTATACTCTCTCCCAATAAGAGAAATAATCTTTATCGGAGGCTCGTTCAGCGTCAAAAGGTCGTAATAAAGCCTAAGCGCTTCTTCATTTTTCCCCGATGCAATATGCTCTATCATCTTGAAAATTGCGTCAGATGGATTGCTGCTGGCAATAGCCTCTATGTCCGATTCATTGACTTCATCCCTTCCATCGCTGTAATCAATAAGCTTATGTATCTCACCCGATAATGTCCACATATCGGGACCTAATCGAACAAGCAGCTTCTCGGCCTCAGACACCCTGATTTTTTTGCCGCTCTTCATAAAACTTCGTACTATCCACTGAATCAAAGTCTTGTCATCAGGGCTTTTACATTCAGCGCAGTAGCCGGCAGAATTCACTGCCTTGAACATACGGCTTCTTTTATCGACTTCGTCCTCATTAAAGACCAGGCAAAGATAATCAGGCAAGCCCTCTTTTATATAGTCCGCTATTTTTTCGGTCTGATTCTTGAAAAAAAGACTATTTCTTAAAATCACAAGTCTCCTGTCACTAAAAAAGGGCAGAGTCTCACATATGTCAATGACTGAGGCCTCATCTATCCCGGGTCCATCAAAAAGATTCACATTCATTGAATCCCCCTGCCCCGCTATTGCGCTCTTTAGCTTTGACAGGTATGAACTTCTGAGATAGCTTTCCTCGCCAAAAATCAGATACGTTCTTTCAAAAGTATTAGATTTAATATCAGAATTGATCTTTTTCATATTATATGCGCTGCCAGAGATTATATACTCGCTCTGGCAACGCTTAATCTTTGCAAAAATTACTTAATTAGTCAAGTTTACGCAAAAAGCTGCGCCCTCCAGCCAATCTTTTCCTCTATCTCTTCCTTGTCAATTATTCTTTTAAGACCCTTAAAGGATATCTTCTTTAAATAAAAATATGCACAGGCTGCGACTCCTAGAATTAGAGCAACTACGGCAAAAACGACACCAATTGCACTCCATCCGGCTTCTTTTTGAGAAGGTTCATCAGCTTCCCATTCATCCTGAAAAAGCTCAGGTTCTGTAATAATTTCACCTTTTGGCTCTGCTCCCAAATATACTGTGCTATTTTCTTCCATAGCATCCTCATCCGCCCCATCTCGATCCCAATAATATACATCCTTTGAATAGAGAGACCTATTCTTTAATATCATTTCCTGGACGGATTCCAAATCCGCAGCAACAGAATTCTCTAAATCCCTATCATCGTATCTTTCACTAAGGGCCTCATTCCTTAAATCAGTAAGTTCCCTCGATTCACTCTTTATTTCAACAGGATTTTTAATCTCATGAGAGGCCTCGCTCTCAATAGGCTTCTCAGCTTTTTCCTCCACGATTTTTACTATTTCAACCGTAGATGGGACACTTTCGCTTACCTTTTCAACAACCTCTGTTTTATTGGAATCCTTATGCCTTACCGACTCATTATTATTTGCCCTTCTATTTTCCTTTCCCTTTGATATGTAGGATAGAATCTGTGCTTCTTCCTCCTTCGTGTATTCAGAATGTGAACCATCATCCGTGCTTTGTATTTCATCTGTTTCAATAGCTTCAGTCAAGCTTTCCACAGGTTCCGGCAAAGCTTCAACCTGTATAGTCGGCTCCATTTCGGAGGTCTTCACTGATAGAGACACATTTTCTGCAGAATTCTGTACAATCAGTTCCTCTGCAGGAAGCTCTGCGCTGCCTATCGCCTGCTCGTTTTGTAAATTATCACTATCCTGAGAATTACTCATAGGCATGGGATTCTCGCTATCCAATATATAGTTCTCTTCCAGGTTTCCCTCACTATTCTGTATGCTGCTTTCTTCTTGGGGCAAATTTTCATCCTGAAGCACTTCCTCTTCCTCAACAACCCCTTGATCTTGAAGTTCAGCATTTTCCACATTCAAGTTTGATTCCATGGATTCGTCACTCAATTCAGATTCATCTTGAGTCTGTACATCTTCATTCTCCTCAGAAGGTTCTTCTTCCAATCCATCTTCATCAATAAATAAATCTTCCGCATGAACCATCAACGGGTCTAAAATCAGCCCCAGGCAAAGCGACAGAAAAGCCGCCGCCCATCCTATCATCATTTTCTTCATACTCTAATTTCCTCCTAAAAATTCATGTATTCTAACCTTTTTTCCATCTGTGACACAGGTAATAGCACCCGACTTCGGAGTCTGATAGACCCTGGATCCTATATTATAGAGCCTCATTAATGTCTCTTCATGAGGATGCCCATACCTGTTGTTCTCCCCACATGATATGAAAGTCATATATGGTCTGGCTTTTTCCAGAAAATCCTCCCCCGTAGAAAATCTGGAGCCATGGTGGGCGCATTTAAGCAAAGTCAAAGGACCTCTTATTTTCGGAATCATATCTATTTCCGGGTTTCCTACTATATCTCCTGTGAATAGGGCTTTGAAATCACCATATTCAGCCTCTAATACCGTTGAATACTCATTTGGATTATCCGTTATATAGCCCTTACTTGGATTCAAGCATCTTAAGATTAGTTTTAATCCCCCTAGTTCTTTTTCAAATTCCATTCCAGATGAAATCCGTATGATTTTCAGCCCCTCCGCCTTTGCCTTATTTTTTATTTCCTGATAATTCTCATCTTCGTATCCTATGTCAGGCACTATCAAGCTTCCAGTCGGTAGCTTTTCGTAATCCTCCATCTCGAACATCTCCATAAATCCATTAATATGGTCTGCATCCGAATGAGTCATTATCAGATTTCCTATTTTTCGTATTCCCATAGATTTAAGGTAAGGAATAACTGTATATTTCGCTATCTCTTTCTTTGTCGTGCTTCCACAATCTATGATATCCGCCGACCTGCCATGCTTAAGCACTATGCAATCTCCCTGCCCTATGTCGAGCATGGCTATTTCCATCCCCGGATGCGGGTTAAAATCCATCAGGGCAATTAGACCCATGAATAACGCTATAAACATTGTCTTCAATCCCCTTTTGCCCAGCTTTTTGCAGATAAATTTAAGTGCATAAAGTCCAATTAATAGAATCACATAATACAAAATAATGCTTATATCCCTAGGTCGCCCTAGAATCCATATACTTCCTGGCAGTTTAAGCGAAATCCTGCATGCCTTCTCGTAAATAAAAAGAAGGATACTGCATGGAAGAGAAAAAAGTACCCCAAGAGGCAAGAAAAGCAGCCCAAGCCCACCCATCAGAATAGCCGAAGTAACCAAAAGTCCCAGCAAAGGGATGATGATCAGATTAAGAAAACAGGAATATATTGGAATCTGATAGAAAAAATAAAGCGTTATAGGAAGTGAAAAAATGGATATGGAGATTGAAATTAAAAAACTTGATGTTATTGTCTTTAGAATCTTCTGAAAAGACTGATTTATTTTATCTCTTTCAGAAGTATTGGATAAATCAGTAGGTTTCCCCAGAAAGCAATCTGACAGCACTGGATACACAATCCCAATGCCCATCACAGCCCCAAAGGAAAGCAGGAAACCTGCATCAAAGATGAAGTTCGGATTATACAGCAGGATAATTATCCCGGATAAAGAAAAGGCTGAGATCAGATCATAACTGCGCTTCAATATATCTGCCGCAACATTCAGGCAGAACATCGTAAGCGCCCTGATTGCCGGTACGTTGCTCCCCGTCATTATCGCATAGAGGCAAAGCAACCCCATACAAATCAGAAATGCAGGAGCCCTCGGAACATGCAGGGCTTTCAAAAGCCTATAGAGCCCATAACCCAGGATACTTATGTGAAGGCCTGAAATAGCCAGCGCATGGGCTATGCCCGCAGCGCTGTAGAGAGTCTTGATTTCCGGGTCCATTATGCTCTTGTCCCCTAGAATCATTGCTGAAATTACTCCCGCTTTTTCATCCGGCAGCAATCGCTCATAGATGTCCCTTAGTTTGAACCTGAGTCCCAGCAAGGCTTGCTGCAAAGTATTGGCATGACCGGCTGAACGGACTATTTGAGCATCAAAAAGCCGATATGCAAAGCCACGGGCCTTATAATAATCCCTTTGATTGAACTCTCCCGGATTCCTCGCCACGCTAAAGGGAGCTGGCTGTCCCTTTATTAAGACCTTGCAACCCAGCTCGGGAATCTCCCCAGAGTCCATATAAGCTATTATATTGAACCTCTTAGGCTGTCTTTCGATATCTTCAAGCGGTTTTGCATTTAGGATTTCAAGAGAAAAGCCATTATCTGTCTCTTTCCACATGCCCAAAGTCCCTATCAATTCCTGGGTTTTGTCACCGTTTGAATCGAATAGGCATTCAACTTCATCAGGCCCTATGCTCTTGAATAAGAACACAAAGCTTAGGAACGCAACTCCCAGATAAGCCAAAGGCCTTTTCATACCTACATTCCCTCATTTTACCAAATCAAGGTTTCTCTCATAGAATTCTGCCAGGCTCATTTTATCCCTAAGCACCCTGTCAGTCTCGCCATTAATGGATATTTGAACCCGTTCAATCCCCCTTATTTCAGTCAGGGAATCAACTATAGAATACAATACAACTTCTTCAGAGACATCATACAGCTTATCAGCGGCTCCGGAATCCAGACTCACATAGCAAATGCCGTCTTTCACATCTACGCTATTGAGCTTTGTATCGGACACTATCGTAGGATAAGCCCCTTTTCCCTTGGGGCCATCGATCAGACTCTGCATCACCAGCTTTTCCATGGGTACATTAGTCGAAAATACTGTCTCTTCATCGCACCTCACAAGCTTTTTCCCCGTTTCATCAGTAAAGTAAAGGTGGAGCACGGTTTTTTCATAAGAGTAAATTTCATCGGGCGCATTATAAATAAAGCTCTTGTCAGTCATCGAGCCTACAGGCTTCCCTGAGTTATTCTTCAGCGGGTCCCCATTGACGCAAAATGTAACAAAGCTCACTTCATTCGACTGCATCAATGTCTGCACAATGGAAGCCCTGAAAAGGACTTCTTTAGCCCTTTTCATCCGCAGATAATCGCTGTCAAAGTCCAATTCCAACATCCCATTTGTAAGCTTGTAGGAACCCAAATGAACTTCACTCCCCAAAACCCGCTTTAAGGACTGATCCTGCGGATCCGATTCTAGAGCCGCAATAAAATCTCTGACAAGAGAGTCTTTTTTTAATCCCTCTACCTCTTTCCCGCTGATCCCATTCTCATCCACATTCAAGAAATATGCAAAGACCTTCTGGGTCACGGCCTCATCGACTTGTGGACTCAAGCCCTCCTTAGCAGGCTTAGCACATGACACTAGACTAAGGGCCGAAAAAAGAAGAAGAAGAAATCTGAATCTATATTCACGCAACATATTTTAGCGGTATCCTCACCACAAAGACTGTCCCCTCGTCTTTGGTACTGGTAACTTTTATTGATCCCCGATGCAAAAGAATCGCATTTCTGGCAATTGAGAGTCCCAATCCGGTCCCTCCTATCTCGCTGGAATGAGACTTATCCACCCTGTAGAATCTTTCAAAAATCTGATCCAATGAATCTTCCGGGATTCCTATGCCCGTATCAGCCACAGAGACAGTAAAAAATTGATGATCCGAGTCCAATTCTATTCTCACTTTTCCGTTCTTTTTATTATACTTAACCGCATTTTCCACAAGATTCATTATGGCAAGGGATATTTTTGTATCGTCTATATCAGCTATTATATCCTTTTTGTCTTCGAACTCTATTGAAATTCCAGCCTCCTCTGCAAGAGGGCGTACCCTCTTTATTATCACATCAATCATGGCTTTAAGTTCTGTCGGCTGGATATTAAGGCTTCCTGCAGACTTTTCCATCTTAACCAAGGAAAGCAGATCCGTTATAACTATGTTAAGCCTGTCCACTTCCTCTGCTATCCCATTCATGAACTCCTTGTAGGTATCAGAGTCCACATTATCGGCGCTTCTTATGGAATCGGCCAGCACCTTCATCGAAGCCAGAGGGGTCTTTAGCTCATGCGAAACATTGGAGACAAATTCGCTCCTTGTATCATCCAGCTTCTTCAGCCTTGCCATGAGCTTATTGAAGGCATCCATTATTGCCTCAGTCTCTGTGTAATCGGGTATTGAAACTGCATACTCTCCCATATCCGCAGATTCAATTGTCTCCGTGACTCTTGCGAAAGGACGGACGAGATAGCCTGAAAGCCAAATGGACAAGAGCACTATGCAAACCATGGTTATGACCCAAATAATTGATGACTTTCGGCTGAAGATTGAAAGACTGTCCTCAATATTATCCGTAGAAATACTCGCAAACATGACCCCTATGGTCCTGCCGCTTATGGATTCAATTATTGGAATCGATACCTCTATGTATCCATTTCTGCTATCGTAGTGAGAATTTCCCGTGCCTGTTCTCGCACATTCAATAATCTCCCTGGATACAATAGTTTTCCCGGCAGACATGGCATAGGTGTCCTTGACAACTAAAAAATCGCCGTCAATAATCATTATCCTACCAGCATAGATGCTGGAGAATTGCCCAAGCTCGCTATTTATTGTCTCATTATCTGGATTTTGAAGATACCCTGCCGCCTCGAGATGATTGGCCAGAATCCTGCATTGATTCATGGCTCCCTGCGTCCTCTCTGAAACGGCACGGTCATAATAATTTATAAGAATTGTCTTACGCATGATGAAACAGGGAATGAGTCCCACGATCATCATGAGTACGAAAAATCGGAATCTGAGGCTTCTAAAAGCCTTAGACTTTGTAATTAGAAAGGTCAGGATCGGCTGCATCCCAAATCCTCATTCTTGAAAATAATAACCCACTCCCCACTTTGTCTGGATATAATGGGGGTTGCTCGGACTGTCCTCAATTTTCTCTCTGAGTCTCCTTATATGGACATCCACTGTTCTTTCGTCCCCAATGAAGTTCTTCACCCAGATTATATTTAACAGTTCCTCTCTGGAATAAACCTTATTAGGATTATTGCTTAGTAGCTCCAGAACATCGAATTCCTTGACCGAAAGACTTATCTCACGCCCATTCACATAAGCCCGCCTTCCGTCCAAGTCCAATCTAAGGCCTCCTTTTTCTATTGTATTCCCATCATCTTTTACCGCAGGCTTTCTATCCGAACGCCGCATTATCGCCTTTATCCTGGCCTTGACTTCCAAGATATTAAATGGCTTTGTTATATAATCATCAGCGCCGTATTCGAGCCCCAAGATTTTGTCCATATCATCGCCCTTTGCAGTAAGCATGATTATGGGTACATTGGAAAACTCTCTTATTTGCTGGCATACTTCAAACCCCGACAGCTTAGGCAGCATGACATCCAGCAATATAATGTCATAACTATTGCTTTTGACCAAATTCAAAGCTTCTTCGCCGTCAAAGGCATTGTCGACATCCATGTCGTCCTGGCGCAGACTGAAGTCTATCCCCTTCACTATGTTCTTTTCATCGTCCACCACCAGAACCTTTTTTGCCATCTTCGCTACACCCTGATTTTGTCTTTGATTTGAGAAAAAAGCTTCTCCTTTATACCTGCAACCTGCATGATATCTTCTATCTTAGAAAAAGACCCATGAGAATCCCTATATTCTATAATCGCATCCGCCTTCGACTGTCCAATACCAGGCAGAGTGAGAAGAATATCCCTCTCAGCAGTATTAATATTGACAAGATTGCTGTCTGCCCCTCCCGCTAAGGTGCTTCGTGCCTGAGCAGCTTCGTTCTCTTTTGAAAGCTCGTCTATATCTTCGCCAATGGTCGGGACATATATCATCTGCCCATCAGTCAATATAGCAGCTTGATTCAGCAAATTAATCTGTGCATCCTCTGCCAGACCTCCTGCCTTTGATAGAACCTCGTAAAGTCTTGAGCCTTCCGGGAGCTCATAGACTCCGGGATGATTAACAGCTCCGCAGACATAGACGAAAAGAGTTGCTGTCTTCAATTCCGTGTCTTTTGGCTGCCCGGCAGCCGCCGTACTACCAGACTCCTTGCTTTCCAAGCGTTCGGTTTCGGGTTCAGTAATATTTGAGTCCTCTTGATTGATTTTTTCACCCTCTTCTAAGATGAATTCAATATCTCTATCTGAGCCACAGGCCGACAAAAGGACGATACACAGTACAAATATAATTATTTTTTTCATAAATCACCTGATTTAATTCTCAGGCAATCCCTAATGCGCAATGTAATTTTAACTCAAATATTTTCATTACGCAACAAAAAAATAATACTTCTGAAATATTTTTGTAATTCTTTTGTAACTATTTAGCCCTTAGATGCAGCTATCCAATATTTGGTACATCTGATCAATATCCTCTTTTCCAATAACCAGAGGGGGTACCAGCCTGATTACATTCGCTCCTGCTGTAATAAGTATGAGACCCGCATCCTGGCATTTCTTTATAATATCGCCAACCGGATGATTAAACTCCAAACCCTGCATGCAGCCCAAGCCCCTCCGATCTGTTATGTCATCATGACGGGATTTTATTTCATCCAATCTTTTTTCCAAATACGGAGCAATCTCCCTAACATGGGACACAATATCTTTGTCCTTATATTCTTTTAAAACGGCTGCGATCGCGGCAGTGCATAGCGGATTTCCCCCATAGGTACTGCCATGGTCACCGGGTACCATTGATGATTCTGCGACACTTTCTTTCATCAAGAAGCCCCCGACTGGCAGCCCTCCGCCTACGGCCTTCGCGACTGTCATTATATCTGGACTTATCCCATACCTTTCATAGGCAAACATCGTCCCTGTCCGTCCCATGCCGCATTGGATTTCATCTAAAATCATCAGAATCCCGTTCTCGTCACAAAGCCTTCTGATTCCCTCTATAAATGCGGCGTGAGCCACATGGATCCCCCCTTCGCCTTGGAGTGTCTCTAAAATGATTGCAGAGGTTTTCTCGCTAATAAGCGCCTTTACGCTATCCAAATCATTGTACTCAGCAAATTTTATGTGTCCTATTCCCGGCCCGAATGGTTCCCTATAATGCCTATTTCCTGTAACCGAAAGAGATCCCATACTGCGTCCATGGAAAGACCCATTCATAGCTATTATCTCATAGTCGTCCCGCTCTTCTTTATTCCAGCTATATTTAAGGGCGGTCTTTATCGCCCCTTCTATGGCCTCAGTCCCGCTATTTGTGAAAAAGACCCTGTCCATTCCTGTGGCCTCGCATATAGCCTTTGAAGCAAGGGCAGATGGCTCGTTATAGAAGAGGTTGGAAGTATGAGATAATTTATCTAGCTGGTCTTTTATGGCCTTATTCACCCTCTCATTACCATAACCCAAGGCATACACTGCTATACCCGCCGCGAAATCGAGGTAGCTTTTCCCCTCAATGTCGTATAAACGGACTCCTTCACCTCTTTCAAGGACAATTCCAAATCGATTATAGGTGTGCAGGAGATAATTATCCGCAATATCTATTATCTCATCTGTTTTTTTCATCTATCAACCCCCCTTTTAATTCGTTATCCAGGTCCCAATCCCAGAATTAGTAAATATTTCGAGCAGAAGGCAATGCTGGATTCTTCCATCCAGGATATGCACATTGCCCACCCCGCCTCTGACTGCGTCAATGCAATTGGCTAGCTTTGGAAGCATCCCACCTCCAACAATGCCATCGTTCAAAAGCTGCTGTGCTTCATCAGCGCTTATCCTGGAAATGAAAGTGGAAGTATCATTCAAGTCCCTATACAGTCCCGCTATGTCCGTAAGAAAGGCCAGTTTCTCGGCCCTAACGGCCTTCGCAATTGAACAGGCCGCATCATCCGCATTTATATTGTACGTACTATAGGATTCATCCATTCCTATGGGTGCAACAATTGGCAGAAAATCCTTTTCCAGAAGGTCCAGCAGCAATTTAGGGTCAACTTTCTTAATCTCTCCTACGAACCCAATATCCTGGCCATCGCTGTATTTCTTCTGCACGGTGAGAATGGCCCCGTCCTTGCCGCTGACCCCGGCCGCCCTGACTCCCAGACGCTCCACCATTCGGACCAGGTCCTTATTCACCTTATTCAAGACCATCTCCGCTATTTCCATGGTTTCAGAATCTGTCACTCTGAGCCCATTTACGAACTCGCTTTTCTTGCCTACCTTCGATGTCCAGCGGCTTATTTCCTTCCCTCCTCCGTGTACTATGATTGGCTTGAAACCCACCAGCTTCAGGAGAGTAACGTCCTTTATCACATTATCCCGAAGCTCAGCGGATGTCATCGCTGAGCCTCCATACTTGACCACAATAATCTTCCGATTAAATGCCTGGATATAGGGCAGAGCCTCAATCAAAACGCTGGCTTTTTGCTGTACTTCAGTCATCTCTCTATCTGTCATTGCATTCTTCGCTTTCTATAAAATACTCTATGTTTTTCTCATTCAAGGTAAAATCATAATAATTCAAATCTGTTCTATAAGTCCACCCAATGCTTCTCCAAAAAGCATTACCTACATCATTTTTTGTAAAGGCAATCAAGGCAACTTTATTGATTTTCTCTTTATTCAGCGCATTCATTGCCATCACGACCATGCTCTTTCCTATGCCCCTTTTCCTGTACTCTTCTGCAACGCATACATGATAAAATGTAGCTCGTCGGCCATCATGGCCGCAGAGGATGGCTCCAACGATTCTCCCATCAACCTCTGCAACTATCGAAGTAGCTGGATTTCTAAGGATGAACTTCTTCACGCCTTCAAAGCTGTCATCAATAGACCTTATTGAAAAACCTTTTATGGTCATCCAAAGGGACTTAACTGCCTCATAATCTTTTATTGTCATTGTCCTTATTATCATACTTATGGTACCATAGGAATTTGATTTATTCCCTCACTCTCATCAAAGCCAAACATAAGGTTCATGTTTTGGACAGCTTGACCAGCCGCGCCCTTAACCAGATTGTCCAAGGCTCCCATCATCACCACTCTTCCAGTCCTCTGGTCCAAGACGAAGCCTATATCCACATAATTGCTGCCCTCCACAAACCTGGTTTCTGGATTCTTACCCTCCGGCAGCAAACGGATAAAGTGCTCGCTCCCATAATATTTCTCATAGGCAGATTTTATGGTCTCTTTATCAATGCCACTTTTAACATTGGCTATCGCAGTTACCAGTATTCCCCTGTTCATGGGGACTATATGGGGAGTGAAATTAAGTCTTATTTCAGATCCTCCTGCAATCGATAGCTGCTCCTCGATTTCAGGAGTATGTCTATGCACGGTGACACCATAAGCATGGGCATTCTCATTTAGTTCACAGAAAAGGTTGTCCTTTTTTGCGCCCCTCCCCGCCCCGGAAACACCAGATAAAGCATTTATGACCAATGTATCGGTCTCTATGAGGTGCTCTTTTACCAATGGCCAAGCTGTTAATATTGAACAGGTGGTGTAGCAGCCCGGATTTGCAAGAAGCCTTGTAGAACGTATCTCATCCCTGTATATTTCTGAAAGTCCATAAACAGCATCTTTCAATAATTCCGGGGATCCGTGTTCCAGCTTATACCATTCCTCATAGGTCTTAACATTCTTCAGCCTGTAGTCTGCGGACAAGTCTATTATCTTTGTGTCTCTTAATATGTCCTCTGTCAAAAGCTTTGACAGAAAACCCTGCGGCGCGGCTGAAAAGACCACATCCTCCTTTTTTATCAAGTCTGACAATTCTCCGTTTGTCAAATCAAGATCGCAAACATCAAAAAAATTTCTATAGTCTGAAGAATAAGTACCGTTTTCAGTTCTTGAATATAGCCAATCTATAGTTACTTCTCTATGAAACTGAAGCAGCCTGAAGAGCTCATTACCAGCATAACCTGTGGCTCCTATAATACCTACCTTGAGCATTCCAAATCTCCTTTTCTATGCGAAAAATCAAGTTTTGTTTCCCTGTATCCTTAAAAATATCCGAAATAGTATAATTCACCTAAAGCCGAAAAATCAAGCTGTGACTTGATAAAGAATTGCCTTTGGTATAGTATGAAGTGTTGTAAAAAACAAGCTTTTAATTAAGGAACTGCAAATAAGTCATTTTTCTGCAGTTCCTGAGAGAGGTAACTATGTCTTCAAAAGAAAAAGTAGTATTGGCCTATTCAGGAGGCCTCGATACCACTGCGATCATCCCATGGCTAAAGGAAACTTATGGATATGAAGTAATCTGCGTTTGCATAGACTGCGGACAGGAAGAAGAGCTAGATCACTTGGAAGAGCGCGCAAAATCCTGCGGCGCAGAGAAGCTCTATATTCTAGATGTCACAGATGAATTCGCAGACGAATACATCCTGCCCTGTGTCCAGGCTCATGCAACATACGAGAATTCCTATCTTCTCGGCACTTCCATGGCAAGGCCGCTTATCGCGAAAAAGCTAGTCGAAATAGCAAAGAAGGAAGGGGCAAGCGCAATCTGTCACGGCGCAACGGGCAAGGGTAATGATCAGATTCGTTTCGAGCTTGGAATCAAAGCCTTGGCTCCTGAAATAAGGATAATTGCCGCCTGGAGAGACCCGAATTGGAAAATGGATTCCAGGGAATCAGAAATCGAATATTGCCGCTCCCATGGCATCAACCTTCCATTTTCCGCTGACAGCTCCTACAGCAGGGACAGGAACCTATGGCATATAAGCCATGAAGGACTGGAACTTGAAGACCCTTCAAAAGAACCGAATTACAAGCATATTTTAGTCCTTGGAGTGCGTCCGGAGGATGCCCCAGACGAATCTGAGTACGTATCAATGACCTTTGAAAAAGGCGTGCCTATTTCCATAAATGGCAAGAAAATGAAAATCTCTGACATTATACGGGAACTCAATAGGCTGGGCGGAAAGCACGGTATAGGCATAATTGACATTGTTGAGAATAGAGTTGTGGGAATGAAGAGCAGAGGTGTCTATGAGACTCCAGGAGGCACCATTCTATATGCTGCCCACGAGCAGCTTGAAGAGCTCATCTTGGACCGTGAATGCATGAGAGTCAAGAAAACGCTTTCAGATGAATTTGCTCAACTGGTATATGAGGGCAAATGGTTCACCCCTCTGAGGAGCGCCCTTCAAGCATTTATAGAGTCCACTCAGGAATACGTGACAGGAGAGGTAAAATTCCGTCTATACAAGGGCAATATCATAAAGGCCGGTGAGAGTTCTCCATATTCTCTCTATAGCGAAAGCCTTGCTTCATTCAAGACTGGCGATCTCTATGATCACCACGACGCCGAAGGCTTCATCACCCTGTTCGGTCTCTCTACAAAAGTCCGTGCAATGAAACTCAAAGAAGCAAAATAGCATATTTTAACATATGAAAATCCGCCGCAGGAGCTGCGGCGGATTTTCAGCGATTAAGCAGTCACTATAATCCCGCCATCACACGCATATAAAGAACTAATGCCAGCCATATCCAATACATAGGTCTTCTTGAAACTGGCCTTTGCAAGGTACTTTTTCACGACTTCTTCTGCCCGAGCTTTACAATTACAATGCGTTACAAAAAGAGTCTTATCAGCAGTACTCTTAAGTTCTTTCAAGGAAAGCTCGACCATCTTGTCTAAAGCCCTATTCATGCCTCTAGCAAGCGCCATTTGCACTATGGTCCCTCTGTCAGCAGTACAAACGAGCTTTATATTAAAGGCTGTCGCTGCCACCATCTTGAGCCTGGACAGCCGTCCGTTTTTTTCTAATGCCTCCAGGCTATCCAGTACGAAAAAGGTCCGAAGCCCCTCAACAAATCTTTCAGTGGCTTCTACTGTCTCTTCGAAACTCTTTCCAGCTTCAATCTGAGAGGCCGCATACATCAAGACCTGAGCTTCACCCCCAGATGCGGACATGGAATTGAATACGTGTACTTTTGCATCGGGATGGGTCTCAAGATAAAGACTCTTAGCTAGGCAGGCACTATTATATGAACCCGATAATGGCGCTGAAAGAGTGGAAACAAAGATACAGTCATATCCCTCTCCAAAAGCCTGAGCAAAGCTTTCTGGAGAAGGACAAGACGATTTGGGATATTTAGGGTAGTCCGCTACCTTTTGAAGGAACTCTTTTTGATTAAAGTTCTCATCATCTTTTATTACGTAATCGCCTACTTCTATCGTCAAAGGCACAAGTGCGAAATCATGACTTTCTTTAAAATCAAGAGGAAGCTCGCAGCAGCTATCACCCACATAATTACATTTCATTATCTGTCTCATCCAATCTTTACGCCGGACCCCAAAATAAATCTTTGAATAAATTCATCCCATGCTCCTTCACTCGAGCGGTCCAAGGAAAAATCAATATAGGATACGCCGCTTATGGCGAACAGTCCATCTTCGCTGAATCTTATCGTAAGCTTGAAATTGGATACTCTATTATCCGATAGCAATTCACTCAACAAAGACTTGTCCGAAAAATAGTCCTTAAGCTTCTCTGAAAAGTCCTTTGCTGGAATCAAAAAAACAAATTTCATGGATAGGGGCGTCCTCTTTCCCTTAATCAAATCCAAACAAAAAGGACGAATCTTACTCCATGAAACATATTCCGAATTTGCGTCAAATTCTTCGCCGTGAAGCTCTTCTGCTGGAATAAAATCCTTTTCGAAATGCCCATTGATAGAAAAAGTGCAAAAAGACCTTATCGTTGCTTCCTCCAACAGAAAAGGATCAAAAATCTTTCCCGTCAGAAGAATATTCATAAATTTCTTTATTTCCAATATATGGAATGACCTCAAAGCTTGATTCCCTTCAATAAGTCCCCCAGATTAGTAGTTACAGCAGATGACTTAGGCAAGCTGTAATGCTCGTTTTCAGCCGCAACAGCTTTCTCCTCAGCCTCCTTTAAAGCCCTTATTGAAAGTGAAATCTTCCCACCCTCAGTCTTTATGACTTTTGCAGTCACCTTGTCCCCAACTTTCAATACATCCTGTGGAGATTTAATCCTTTTATCAGAAATCTGAGAAACATGCAAAAGCCCGGTAACACCGTCAGCAATATTTACAAAAGCCCCATAGTCCTGGATAGTCTCTACGGTGCCCTCTACCACTTGACCTACCTGTATGCTGTTTAGGCGCTTTTTCCTCTCTTTGTCAGCCTGTTCTTTGAGTATTACCTTAGCAGACATTACGAGTCTCTTCCTGCCTTGATCGGCAGTAATGATTCTAACCTTTAAGTCCTTTCCAAGCCACTCATCAAGATTCTCCACAAAGCCCAAGGAAAGCTGCGAAGCAGGGATGAATCCCCTTATATTCTCCACATAAGCAATCAGGCCGCCATTCACCATTCCGCCTACTTTTACGGTAAAGTCCTTTTTTTCATCCTTCATTTCTTTGACATGCTGCCAAGCAAGATTGACCGCTGCCTGTTCCTCGGTTTCGACCTTGCCAGCCATCACATCGCCTTGCTCCACTTTTTCAAGTGAGCTGTCTATCTCTTTCTTAAAATCGTCCATTGTCTCTGCCATATCTTCCACTCTCCTTTTTTATTTTAGAGCATTTGACTCCAGGCAGTATGATTATCGCCCCTGCCCGCAGGCGTATTTCACTATGCTATGCTTCTTGAACTATTGCAGGTAAGATATATCACCTGAAAACGCCGCGAAAGCTTTTTTGCGGCTTCCTTAGCAAGCGAAAGCTCCTTATCATCAAGATTACTGAATACATCATCCATCAAAACGAAAGGTCCCTCATTTTTATATAAGGCATCTACCAAGGCGAACCTTGCGCAGATATTTATCACGTCTTGAGTGCCACAGCTAAATTCCTGCAGCCTATGTTCCAAACCATGGTCTTCCATCAATATATCAAAGTCCGTATTGATGGACGTCTTTCTATTATCAGGAGCCACTTCCTTAAGATAAGTCTCAAATCTGTTCCTCATCGCATCCAAATAATTCCCAGAAAGACTTTCCCTCGCCTTTCTCATGCAAGACAGAGCTTTGTCCAATATATCTACCCTCGCCTGGTCCTCTTTGACTCTGGACCTGAGAGCGGCTATCTGCTCTTGGACTCCTGTTTTTGTCTTTTTGATAGTCTCTTTCATGGAATCCATGCGTTCCTGCATTGTTTCAAGTTCCTTCAAAGACTCGTCATAGGCGCTGCGGCTCTCGAAAAGAGCGTCCTCTAATTCATCCCTCTCTTTATCCGATTTTTTAGAGTTTTTAAACCATAGCACAATAAGCACTATAAAAGCAATAAGACAAATAAAACTTATCAGGCAAAGAACCGCCGTAACCTGAATCGGAGCCAGTTTCATGAAGAAAGAAGCAGCAGAAAGACCAGAAAAAAGAACCATCAAAAAAAGACAGATAAAGGATTTTATTAGCCCTTTCTCAGCTTTGACATTTTCATGTGATTCTTCAAACTCCTTCAAGGCCCTCTCAGCACTTTTTTTTACAGCCTTTTTTTCCTTCTCATCCTTTTCAAGGCGCTGCAAGGATTCATTCAGTGTCCTCCACTCTTCTGAGGCCATTCCATCGTCAGTCCTTAAGCTATCCTCTAGTTCAGCTATTCTTTCCTTATCTTTATCAATCCTGCCCCTTCCACCGGTCTTAATGAATTCTTTCCTTTTAGCAGTCAGCCTGCCTATAGCGGCTTCATAATTCATGTCGCCTCCGCCGCCTTCCAAAAGACCCATTAATCGTGTATTAATGCTGTCATTTGAGCCAATTTCCATTGCCCCTTGCATGATACAGGCACTTTTTTCGAATCCGCTACTGTCAATCCCAAATAATTCCTCGCCTATTTTCTCGCTATAAGACTTGGATATCTCGTGCGTAACTTCGTTCCTAAGCTCAAAAAAATCTTCTGAAGGCCTGTCTCCGAAAAATCTGGTGATTCTGAAGCGGCCGAGTGCATTTGAGAATACCACATAGCCGCCAAATCTCCCTCCCTGCCAAGGCATGTAGTTCTTCCTGTAATCCGAGCTATCGAACCTGCTCCCAGGCTTTTTTGAGCCCATTCCATAGAACATACATTTCAAAAAAGCAGAAAAGGTCGTTTTCCCCCATCCGTTCTCAGTTGTCAGGGACTTCATCCCTCCTTTGAGACCACATTTCATTTGATGGAGCTTTCCAAAATTCTCTATGTAACATTCCTCCAGCTTCATCTAATTTCCGCCCCCGATAATGCCGCAAGACCAGCCTCTATGACTGCGTTCTTTACTTCCTCGCTGTAGCCAGCTTTCATAACTTCCCTTATAAACTCCCCTTTGAGGGACTTGTCGTATTCAATCGTATTTTTATAATTGCCCGTCACTACCCTCTTGTCATCAATTCGGACCAGATAAAATACTTCTCCATATTTCTTCTCCAAATATGATAGATTCCTCTCTGAATCCATTGCCGCATTCCCGCAGAGACTTATCTTTATCATATCAGACGGAGAAATCCCTACGAGTGCCTCTTCTATCCTGGCATCAATCTCTCCCGTATTCCTAAGTCCGGAAATGTCTAAATCTATTGCATGAATCGTTCTTTTAGATGCTTTGACAAAGGTAGGAGTGATCTTCTTGGGCTCGTTTTCCCGACCCGCGATATCCAGCCTTATGAAGCCTTTTTCACCACATTCATCGAAACCCCTGCCTTCGATCGACCCGCTATAGCAATAAATCCCCCTGGCATCGAGTCTCCCTTCTTTAAGAGAATGATAATGCCCTAACGCTAGATAATCTATCTCCCTATGCTTCCAAGCCGCAGGATCTATCTCGCCATGGTATACGACGATATTGGTATCTCCTGGGTCTAAGTCCAGCTCATCTGGCGTAAATACACCTGCAACCACAATATCATCTTCCAGACGAATCACATTTCCATCAAGGATCTTCAAGTTCGCTGGCGCCTTGCCAAAGACTCTTTTTATCAAGGCAGCCCCTAAATTCTCTTGCTTATCGTGATTCCCTGACAAATAGAGGAAGTCTATTTCCGGACTGTCAATAAGGCATTTTGTCAATATTGAAGCTGTACTGGGAGAAATCCTCTTATCGTCAAACCAGTCCCCTGCAATGATAATCGCCCTTACTCCCTGTCCTCTGGCATATTTAACCATCCTTATAAAAGTCAAAAGTATTTCATTTCGCCTCTCTTCTGACTTTTCGGCAGGAAAATTCCCTGTCAGCGGGCTATCCAGATGAATATCCGAGCAATGTATTATCTTCATTAACTGTCTCCAAGAATCTGCTTGCAACTAGCCGCACTCTCATCATGGCATGCACAGCAAAAAATATACCAGCGACGCGCATAAGGCAAACATACTAATGAGTGAGACTAAACACATTTTAAGAGCCTTATTTTTAGTTTCTCTAAAAACGCACCCCAAAAAGAAAGCCATCGGTATCACTAAGAAGGCAATGTATCTAAAATCCTGTGAACTGAAAAATGGAATAGAAAAACAAAGGTTAAAATAGAATATAAATGCCGTTAAAACCAAAATATAAATATAGGTTTCACATTCTAAGCCCAATTTGAAGTACTCTTTCAAAAGCTTGACTCTACAAAATCGATAAATAGCATAAGCCGTTATCAGTACATACAAAAATGTACCTGTAAGGAAAAGACCCCATGCAAAAATTGTAACATAATCAGTCGAACCAGCGAAATTATACTCACCCGTCAGCGAAGTTTTAATGAATGCAAGAGGAACATTGAATTCATCAAAAGAATCTCCATTTTGGATAAGCTTCACAAAAGGAGAATCTGTGATGACATTGAACAATCTGTCGAAAACGCTATGCATCCCCACCGGTTCTCCAACAGGAGGAGTATAATTAAGCGGGACTCCGAAAAGTACCAAATTCCTAAGCGGAAAGAATAGCCCTAGAGGAAAAACTATCAAACCAAACAAAAAATATTGCTTGATGAGCCCAATGAATCCCCCTCTATCCTTTTTTCTCAAAACATCTATCAGCTCATACAGGAAAATAACCGCTGTTGCTGGAGCCAAGAGGACACCGGCAAGCTTAGTCATCATCGAGAGTCCTATTGAGAGGGCTATCAAGGCTATATGAGTCCATTTTTTCGTCTTAATCCATCTCAGAGTCCAAAAAATCGCCATTGCAATGAACACATGCATTAGCATATCGTTATTTACTGAACCTGAGAGCAAGATGAAAGACGGATGAAATGCCACAAAACAAAAAGCAGCCTTGAGCCCCTTGTCTTCGAGTCCCATTTCCCGGAAAATAAAATAGGCAAGTACCAAAAAAACTATGCCATAAAAACAGGTTAGGACTTGAAGATTTTCACAGGCTGCAGTATATCCATAGCCCAAGCCCAAATTCAATTTTATCCAAATCGCAGACAGTATATGGTGGAGCGGGGGCTGGAAAAACCCCCAGATAGACCTAGGGTCAAAATCAGGCAGCCTATTATTGTTAATGAACCATTCAATGTACGCAGCCTGACCTATGCCCTTGGGATTGGCGAAGCCAATCACGTCATGCTGTCTTTCCCAGGTGGGAGTTGCGCTAATATATAAAAACTTCAAGCCAACAGAGACTAGGAAAGAAAACAGAATGATTCCATCCTGTTTTTCTTTCCTACTCAAAAAACGAGCCACGAGCGCCACTATCAGCACAAAACCGGCGGCAATTATGCCATATTCTCGCCTTGACATAGCTCGATTATTGTGCTACTCCTGCACTAAGGTCAGCCCCAAGACCCATTTGCGCCTGTGCCGCTGCTGCCGCGGCAGCAGCAGCAGCCTGTTGGGCAGCTATGAGCGCAGCCTGATCCACGGTAGTGTCAGGAGCCGGCGGCAATGTAGGCTCTCGATTAGCCCTACTTCTCTTAGGCGTTGCAGCCTCTTCCTCTTCGCCCTTATCAATATAGCTTTGAGCACGAGATTTATATTCAGAGTCCGGGAAATTTATCAATAATTGCTGTAAATAATCATGTCCCTTCGTCTCGTCGCCGCTCTTTATATAGGACATAGCCAAATAATAAAGCGCCTGGTCATTCTTAGGATCCATCTCAAAAGCCTGCTCTAAATCATTTCGAGCAGAAACATAATCCTGGGCATTATAGGCTTTCATCCCAGCTTCCATGACCTTTTTAACAGCCTCAGATGTGACCGTCCCCCTTAAGTAATTAAGCAGCTCAGTAAACTCGCTGGAAGCTGTATTTTCGCTAACAGTAGTAATCTCTCTCAAAAGGTTATCAGTTCCAACTGCGTCATCAGGGTCTTTAATATAATTCAGCGAAGCCCGGAACAAGGTATTGTAATCCTGCATCACCCCGGTATTTCCTGTATATTCAAGCAATCGTTCCTCAGCCTCCGCTTTGTTCCTGGAAAGAGTCTCTATCTGTTTATTCAAGCCATCGATGTCCGATGTTTTAGTAGTGAGCTGCTCAGATACCTCCTTTAGCTGCTTATTCATATCGCTTCTGGCGGATTGAATCCTGGCTGGCAATATCAAAAACCACATCACGCCTATCCCCATCACGAGCCCAACCAGCACATTTACCAAAGCAATCGGACTTCTCTTATCCGAACCATTATTCAAAGGCTGAATAATAACTTCATTGTCCCTTTGATAGACCACGGAATCATCTGTCTTACGCTTTGGCTTTGCAGACTGCCCTTCGCCTTCAAGCTTCAGTTCAGCTTCCCTTAAGTATGTAAGGCAGGTGGTATTATTCCTATCTATCTTAATCGCCCTTTCCATGACTGACTTAGCCTTTTTCCAATCAGAGGCATGAAGATAGAGAAGTCCCAATAATTGATAGGCTGCAACCATATTAGGATTCAATGAAAGGACTTTCTTTAATTGGATTATAGCCAAGTCTTCTGCATCCTGACGGCTATACTCCAACGATATATTAAATTTTTTAATTGTCTGATCTATTGTACCTAGTTTTGTAGTATTCTCTTGAATTTCATCAATGAAATCATTAGCAATGTTTTTCTTCGCCCTAATGCTCTTAGATATGACCCATTCCGAAAGGGCGCTTACAGCCTCGCCCATTTCGAAATAGATAAGCCCCAACAAGTTCCTTGCATCTATATTGTTTTTATTGCACTTCAGGCTTTGCTCCAGCGAGACTATAGCACCAGAAAGATCCCGCACGCGGGCTTTATTTAATCCATCATTGTAAAACGCATTCGAAAGATAGATGATTTCCTTATAAAGCCTCACATTCGCTCCACAAGCTGTACAGAAATCATCTTTAGAAAGAGTAGCACCACAGTTATAGCACTTCATATAGTATACCGAAGTCCCGACCTATTAATGAATAATATCAAAAAATCAAGTCATTTCTTGAGGGCTCCTTACTCTTGAATTAATCATTGTAAGGAGCAAATCCAACATATCAGAAACATCGCTCCTATGTATTGTATCTTCTACATCCTTTACTTCCAGAGAAGGATGAAACTTCTTCAACTCTTCCTCGAAATCTATCATACATCATCCTCACCAATTCCGAACTGGTCGGCAAACAAGGTCGCCTCTTGGGTCTTTGATAAATTCGACCTGCCTCTTATTGCTATCCAGATAGAGCTGCTTCTCATCAACCATCATCACACAGCCTTCATACGCTGTATCAGCAACATGGATCTTGGCGCCTTTCGCTTCTTCTATGGAACGCTTCAATATTTCCAGCCTTTGCTTCAGGTCCCTGAGCTTCACCCCTTGATCTATGCTGCTTTGCATGAGTTTTTCTTTCTTCTTCTCCTCTATGGAGTCAGCAGTTCCAAGCTGCATATCTCTATTAATAGTCTCAAGTTCAGCCTCTATCTTTTCCCTGAGAGTTTCTATGGACTTAATTTGCTGCTGAAAGAGGAGAACCGTCTTCTGCAGCTTCTCCTTGGCCCCAACGCTGATTGCAGTGCGAAGGAACACATCGTTTCCGGTAAATACGGCATCTACGCCTTTCATCCCATAGATGTCCCCTCCGACTATGGCTCCAAGCTTCCCCGTCGCATTCACGAAGCCCCTCGCAAAGACCCTGCAATCCATGAAAATATTGGCAGAAGCTGACCCCTCAACATTTATGTCTGCATATTCTACGAAGTCAGCAAATAAATCGCCTCCGCAATTAATCTTCGAAGATTCACCGCCAAGGATCCCGCCCTTTACTATAAGATCCGTACCGGCATTGACATTGCTCCCCTCCAGGACTCCATCTATGGTTATGCTCTTAGTCGCAGAGATCGTGACACCAGGCTTCACGCTGCCATGAATCATCACGTCACCCTTAAAATCCACATTTCCAAAAACTATGTCGATATCCTGCTTGAACTCCTGAAAATTCTGTACGGTGAGCCGCCCTTTATTAATTTCGAGCTTACCATCCATTGTGGCCGTATAAATACGGGTTTCTTCATCATAAGTACAGCCAATCGTATGCATTGGCTTCATTTCTCTGGCACGCTTCGGCTTCAGCAGCCTTCCTTTGACATTGAATCCCGCAACGCCCTCTACGGCAGGATGATATTCGGCAATCTGATCGCCGCTGTTTACGCAGCGAATTATGTTGACGCTTGTATAGTCCACTGAGCCATCTGCCCTGATGACTGGTTTTTTGTGCTTTATGTCCAGGTCATTTCTATACTCTATATAACCATCCTTCCCATCGACTGGCGGATCTCCCTCCGCCACCAGGACTTCCTGCCCATAGATGTGCTTTTTAATCATGGCCGCAAAGCGAGATTCATTGATTCCAGCAGTTACGCCATTCTTCGCAAGAATATCAGCAATATCCTGCTTTGTATATTCACTACCATCAATAGGCCTGTATAAAATAAGATAAGCCTGCATATCATTATTTTTGAAAATTACCCGATTGCTGGACTCCTTTCCAACTTGAGAGGGCTTTTCACCGGGCATACCTAATGAAACGCTATCCCAAGCCGCTTCGAAATCCGTAAGATCAGCCATCGGATTTATTGACAGCAAGTCATCGCCTTCTATCCCATCCATTTCATAATCCTTTCAAACGAGAAAATCTTTGATGTCAAAAAAGCTTCACATACAGAAACGGCATTTATTTACAGCTTCTTATGCGTTCCTCAACCTCAGCCATCATTTTTTCATAGGAAGCCAGCTTGTCCTTTTCTTCTTGAATCTTCGAGGCAGGCGCTTTCGATAAAAACTTTTCATTGGACAACATTCCATGCGACCTGGCGAGTTCTTTCTCCAGGCGAGCCTTCTCCTTTTCAAGCCTCTTCTTTTCTTCACTCAAATCGACTAACTCATTAAGGGGCACAAAAATCGTTGCATCCTGAGTCACGCAGGAGACAGCCCCGTCCGAGATTCCGGTCTTGTCAGAAGCTATCTCAATCTTATCCCCGCTAATAAGCGAGGCGAATATCATGCTCTCCTTTTCGAACGCCTCCCTCACACTAGGATTTTCCGATACTACGGTGACATCTATCCTTTTTGAAGCAGCCACATTCATCTCGTTCCTCATATTGCGGATAGACCTGACCGCATTCTTCATGGCTTCTACCATGAACACTTCCTTTTCAAAGACCCATTGATCAGTCGGTATCGGCCAGGATGATATCATTATCGATTCCGGAAGAGATTCATCCGCAAGCTCCTGCCTTAAATTACAATAAATTTCCTCTGTAACGAAAGGCATATAGGGATGCAAAAGCTTCAATGAATCCAATAATACAGTTTTTAAAGTCCAAAGTGCGGCACTTTGAGAATTTTCATCCCCCGATTGATATAGCCTGGGCTTCACCATTTCTATATACCAGTCGCAGAATGAGTCCCACACAAAATCATATATTTTCTGAGACGCTACTCCTAACTCATACTTTTCAAGGTTCTCGGTAATCTCCTTTTCCGCCAAGAAAAGCTTATTCAAAATCCATTTATCCGTATCTTCTAGGTCTGCCGCTTCAGGTTTTGTTATAGAATGACCGTCCAGATTCATCATGATGAATCTGGAGGCGTTCCATACCTTATTCGCAAAATTCCTGGCTGCCTCTACCCTGTCATAGAGGAAACGCATGTCGTTTCCAGGAGAATTTCCAGTCACAAGCATGAAGCGCAGGGCATCCGCTCCATATTTGTCGATTATATCCAATGGGTCTATACCATTCCCAAGGGACTTAGACATTTTACGGTTCTTTTCATCCCTTATGAGACCATGGAAAAGTACTGCATCAAAAGGCCTCTCTCCCATATGTTCATATCCAGAGAAGGCCATCCTGATGACCCAGAAAAAAATGATATCGTAGCCTGTCACCAGTACGCTCGTAGGATAAAAATACTCCAGTTCTGGTGTCCTCTTTGGCCACCCAAGAGTAGAAAAAGGCCAAAGCGCAGAAGAAAACCACGTGTCCAGTACATCGGGATCCTGAGTGAATTTTTCAGCACCGCATTTGGGACATTTATCGGGCTTTTCCTTCCCCACCGCTATCTCACCGCAAGCATCGCAGTAGTAGGCAGGAATCCTATGCCCCCACCAAAGCTGCCTTGAAATGCACCAATCCCTGATATGATCAGTCCAGTTGAAGTACAGCTTTTCCATCCTGGGCGGGATCAGCTTGATATCCTTATTCTTTACTCCCGAAACGGCAGGCTTTATCAAGTCCTCCATCTTGACAAACCATTGCTGCTTAACCAAGGGTTCGACAGTAGTATGGCATCTGTCATGAATACCAACTTCATGAGAATAGTCCTCTATTTTAACCAGAAGACCCATCTCCCTAAGCTCATCCACTATGCGTTTCCTGGCCTCCATGCGTGTAAGTCCCGCAAAACGTCCGCCATTCTCATTTATAGTGGCATCGTCATTCATTATATTAATGAATTCTAAGTTGTGCCTTTTACCGACCTCGAAATCATTTGGATCATGCGATGGGGTTATCTTCACCACCCCCGTCCCAAATTCCATATCAACGTACTCATCAGCGATGATGGGTATCTCTCTATTCATGAAGGGCAGCATGCAGCTTTTCCCAACCAGATCTTTATATCTGTCATCCTCGGGATTCACAGCTACTGCAGTATCTCCAAGCATGGTCTCTGGCCTTGTGGTTGCGAATTCAAGGAATCGATCCGTCCCAATCACAGGATATTTAATATGCCAAAGATGAGAGTTTTGCGTCTCGTGCTCCACTTCAGCATCAGAAATAGTGGTCTGGCACACAGGGCACCAATTGACCATCTTGGCGCCCTTGTATATCCAGCCCTTCTCGTACAGGCGTATAAATACCTCGTTTACGGCATCACTTAAGCCCTCGTCCATAGTGAAGCGTTTCCTGTCCCAATCGCAGGATATACCTAGCTTCTTAAGCTGCGACTCAATGATTCCGCCGTATTCGTCTTTCCACGCCCAGGCGCGGCGCAAGAACCCCTCTCTTCCAAGCTCTTCCTTGCTCGTGCCCTCTTCCTTCAATTTCTCAATTATCTTGACCTCCGTAGATATGGAGGCATGGTCAGTGCCTGGCTGCCAGAGAGCCTCGTATCCCTGCATCCTTTTGAACCTGATCAGGATGTCCTGCATGGTATTGTCCAAGGCATGACCCATATGGAGCTTACCTGTAATATTTGGAGGAGGCATGACTATGGAAAAAGGCTTCTTGTCTTTCCTGACTTCAGCATGAAAATACTTGTTTTTCAGCCATTTATCATATATCCGGTCCTCCATTCCATGGGGATCGTAGGCTTTAGCGAGCGGCTCTTTCATCACAATATCCTTTCAAAATACATATTTCGACAGTCTAAGACTCCAAAATATGCGTATTGACTCAATATCATATTTGCATAATCAGTTTTTGTCAAGGAAACGTCTGTTATTTTGCATTGCCCCTATAGTCCTTCATTTATGCGCAAATCGAGACTTTGTCCGTGCTGCGATTATAGAAATAAACAGAATCTGACAATATTTCTTCGGGGCTCACTACCGTAAAGTTTACGTTCTTAACCATGTCTGACAGGTCATCAGGGCTCACATTGCTGCAAGCCGGCACCAGGATGAATTCATGGATGGAAGAGGGCAATAGGTAAAGATCACTGCCGACCGTTTCGGATATAACCTTGAGAAAGCCCGGATAAAGTATCACAGCCGCCCCATTGCACGATGTTTCGTTGCTTGCCACGTACAAGGACTCAAAGTCATCCCTGAGAGCTTCTCCTGACTCTGCTCCCTCCAAGCCGAAAACCGCTCCAACAACGGACTTCAAGCTATTCAAGGCAGGCTTATAATTTTCTGGAGTATTTTTCAAGGCTTCTAAGTACAGTTCCTCCTCATCCAGTCCCCAAGCCTCTAAATGAGAATTATGGATTGTTACGGTGCCATGAAGCCCATCATTGTCAACCGCAACACAATATATCAAAGCTAGATCCAGATAATGCCTGAATGGAACCTCGCTCAAAAGCTCTTTATTCTTTTCAAAATTCACAAGCTTAAAGAATATTTTATTTTTTATCCTCTCCTTATCCTTAAAAAATCCAAGCTGAGCAAAACCCTTCATACGGCTTTTTCGATAAACCGAGATAATGTTATCTACCACCTGCGAAATCTTAAGTTTTCCCTTGTAGTATTGCTCATAATAGGACTCCAGATAGACGGTAGGCGCAACATTTGTATTCATTCCCTTAATTGAAACCCCGTATAATCGGACAGAATTATTTTTAAGTGCAGTAACTTCTTCAATTGACACTTCTGGTCCGCAAAGTTCCCTTAAAAGTCCAACAATGTCTCTCCTGAATTCCTCAAACTTAACCATTATTTAAAAATCTCCTCTCTCCCGGAATCGCCGGGAATAAAATATAAACCAATTGAACGGTCTCTAAAACTAAATGAAATACCGGCAGATTTGCCGAAAGAAAAAAGAAATAAAAGAAAATGAAATATAAGAACGGCAGCGACGCAAAGCCATGGAAAGCTACCATATCCTCTACGCCGCAAACCGATAGATAATGCAAAAAAATATTTCCTACTTATGCCGGTCGGCTATTGATCCCAGATCAACCTTCCGCCAAAAAGAAATTTCATCAAGCGGTCTTAGACCCTTGAAAGGTACTCGCCGCTTCTGGTATCTATTTTAATCTTGTCTCCTATATTAACGAAAAGAGGAACAGCTACACTGGCTCCTGTCTCAACAGTAGCAGGCTTAGAGGCTCCAGTCGCTGTATCTCCCTTGAATCCGGGTTCTGTTTCAGTCACCTCAAGCTCCACGAAAAGAGGAGGCTCGACCGCAAAGACAGACCCATTATACGAATTAATCTTGCAGGAATCATTCTCCTTCACGAATTTCATCGCATCCCCAACCACATCCTTATTGATGGCGATCTGCTCGTAAGAATCAGGATCCATGAAGTTGTAGAGATCCCCATCGCTATAAAGATATTGCATATCCTTTCTCTCAATATGCGCAGTAGGGAATTTCTCAGTTGGTCTGAAAGACCTTTCTACAACCCCCGAATTAATCACATCCTTCAGTTTTGTACGGACAAAAGCCGCGCCCTTCCCGGGCTTAACATGCTGAAACTCGATAATTTGATATACTGTCCCATCTATCTCGACAGTAAGACCGTTTCTGAAATCACCAGCAGAAACCATAAAATAAACCTCCTTCGCAATGTACCGTCTTAAAAACTCCTAATACTGCAACGCAATACGCTTTACTGTAGAAAACGCATTTTTTACCGATGGAAGATTAATGAGCACCAATGTCAATGCCGCCTCTGTAAATATATAGCTGCCATTATAAGCTATTGTATAAAATAGCGGAGATACTCCCTCCGGGGCATATTCTCCAAAGAAAATATAACCCGAAAGACAACTGAACAAAAATCTCCCTGTGACTCCCAGGATATATCCCTTAGTAAGCCCATTCGGTTTATCCGAAAAGAGGCCGGAAATTCCGAGTGCCCCAAAAGCCAAGACATAATCAGTTAAAATTTGCGGAACTGTCATAAAATAAGGATCAATCAACATCTGCAGCAATCCATAGGCAACCGCCGCCATAAGACCGCTCCTGAGTCCATACCAGTATCCAATCAAGCAAATGAACAGCATGGAAAAAAGAGTGATACTCCCTCCAAAAGGCAGATGGAAAATCTTGATCATGGACGTAACCAAGGCCAGCGCGATGGCAACTGCAGAAAATGCTATTTTCCTAATCCCAAGTTTCACATTTTTCTCAGATTTCGATAAGAAACATGCGCCAATCAGCAGCAAGATTATCAAAATCACCAGACTGGCAAAACCAAATTGAGTGATAGCGTAGCTCCCATCTTCTTTAAGTACAGCAAATAGTGACATAAAAGTACCTCCTAAAAACCCGCCAGGAAGCATTTCACAGCCCATGAGAAAAAAGCCCCATCACTCTCTTGATGATTTTCATGCTTCCTTACGCCGGTATTACCCGGTTCAAGTAATGAGGGTTATGCGAAATGTCACGCACCTCTCAGCGAAAAGCGCCCCTAGCATTTATATTTTGGTGCATTATACTACTT
The DNA here is from genome assembly GCA_017634175.1 of Lachnospiraceae bacterium. GTDB lineage: Bacteria > Bacillota > Clostridia > Lachnospirales > Lachnospiraceae > NK4A144. Next base: position 13,954 of record JAGBNY010000018.1, on the reverse strand, counting down.
CCACCTAAGCTGTGTCAATCTTGTGGTTGCAATACCTGTCTTTCATATAGTAAGATAAAGAAATGCTTAAATTAATCGAAGAATTTCTTGCGCGTTCCAATTATCGTGCACTAGCGCAGCAAATTAATAATATAGAGATTTTTTACAGGATAATCGATTCTAATGAATCCTCACAGAATAGTCTTAGCGCAACTTCCAAAGTGTCCTGTATCGTCACAGTTGATGGGCGTATGATGGTACTTATGCCGCAGGATTTTGATCGGATTAAAGACCAGGTAAAAGAAGCATTTGCTTCCAAAGGTTATTCTGCAGTTGATTTTCTCCTTATCCTAATCTCATCCAGCCCCGAGAATGGACGAGCTCTTGCTTCAGCCGGCTGCAACCTATGGTTAATTGACGATAGTCTTCGGCTCATCCTTTATGAGAACTCTTCTCCTGACTTCTACTCATTAAAAGAGGGTCTTGAAGATACTCTTTTAAGAAAAATAGAAAGCGAGAACGAGTCTTCCGGATTCAAAGACAGGACAGTAGGTCAATACCTTTCAGAACTGACCTGGAAAAGCAAGGCACCGATGACAGTTTTCCTCTGTCTCATTAATATAGCCATATTCATCGGACTTTCCTTGATTGGCTCTACTGAGGATGTAGGATTCATGCTCTCTCATGGTGCCCTATATCCTGAATATATCCTTAAAGATGGACAGTATTGGAGATTCCTAAGCAGTATATTCCTTCACTTCGGCATAGAGCATCTAGGTGCCAACATGCTATCCCTCTACATATTCGGGGAAAGGGTCGAAACGGCTTTGGGCAAAACAGGGCTGCTATCCGTCTACCTTTTCAGTGGAATTGGAGGAGGGATACTGTCCCTTTTTATCTCGAACCTAACCCATAGCTATGCCGCAAGCGCTGGAGCCAGCGGCGCAATATTCGGCATAATCGGAGCCATGTTCATGATTGTCATAAAGAATCATGGCAAATTCAAGGAACTTACGACCTATAAGGCCGCGCTCTTAATAGGCTACAGCCTCTTTGCAGGCTTCACTGGCACCGGCATAGATAACGCTGCCCACATCGGAGGTCTGATTACAGGTATAATATTCGGACTCATAGCTTACCAACCCTTATCAAGAGGTAATTTACGCAAATGAAAATAAATATTTATTACGGCGGCCGCGGAATAATGGGTGATCCTACCCTCTATGTACTCTCCAAAATGCAAAAGGTACTTGAGGAATTAAATGTTAAGATCGAACGATTCAATCTCTATGATGAAAAGAAAAATATACCTTCCCTCCCGAGCAGCCTAAACGATGCTGACGGGGTAGTACTTGCCTCAACGGTAGAATGGTATGGAATCGGCGGTTATATGTCCGAATTCTTGGATTCTTGTTGGTTCTATGGCAATAAAACTAAGATAGCTGAAATCTATATGTGTCCGGTTGTGATGTCTACGACTTATGGCGAAAGAGAAGGCCTCATGCGCCTCCAAGCCGCCTGGGATATGCTGGGCGGGAAACCCTGCAACGGCATTTCGGGCTATGTTAAGGACTCAGTTTCCTTTGAATTAAACAAGGCCTACTCTGACCAAATCGAGAAAACTGCTGAGAATATGTATAGAAGCATTTCCCGCAAGGCGGTGATGTTCCCTGCCAGTAACCGTGCGGTGACTGAGATGGTATCAGCCCCCAAACAAATCGATTTGACTCCGCAGGAGACTGAGCAGCTCTCAAAGTATGCCTCTGACGAAATATATGTCCAGACCCAAAAAGAGGATATAAAAGAGCTTGCCTCCCATTTCAAGACCCTGCTTCAAAATAATGGTGTCTCAGAGGAAGACATGCTCATAGATGTCCTCAATAAGAACTTCCATGCTCAAAAGGATTTCAATGCCTCTTATAAATTTGATATAAAAGAATTTAACAAGCCCCTCATGACAGAAATCAAAGGCGGCGAATTGAAAATGGAATATAGCGATAGAGGACGTGAAATGGTACTCTGCAAACTGGACAAGGATGTGATGGACCAAATTACTAAGGGTGCTACATCTTTCCAGCATGCCTTCATGTCTGGCTCAATGAAGGTAAAGGGCGATTTCGCATTGCTCAGGATGCTGGATAAGCTATTCGTATTTTCTAGCGCAGAAGGTTAAAGCGCCTTCCATTACATGGCAAAGCGCATTTCAACCTCTGCGAATTTTAAAATGTCCCCATCACAGATTTCAGCAGTCTCATTCCTTTCAAGCCTGCGTTCGTTTATGTAAGTCCCATTTGTAGAATTTAAATCTGAGATGAAAAACCGGCCTGCATTCTGTCTGATGCAGGCATGGACTCTGCTGACACAGCTATCCATTATTATCCCGTCTGCCTTCCCCCTCATTTTCCCAATCATGTAAGGAGTATGGTCAATTTTTAGTACAGCATTTTCCCCTCCTGCAACCCCGGAAAGCGTAGGTTTAATCATGCTCACCCCTGACTCATTCAGTACCTCTGTAGGGGCATCTCTCTCAAATGTATCAATCTGCGGTTCAGATTTCCTTATATTCCCTGATGTAAACGCTTTCGATTTAAAGGCTTCTAAGTCCCATTTTTCCCTCTCACTATCATCAGCAGTTGCCCCCTCAGAATCTTTCTTTCTCTGTCCAAGTTTCAAGGCTCCTAACCCCAGCAAGGAGCTAATCAATACTGCAGCGGATCCAACACAAAATCCAAGATAATAATCCATATCTATGCCAAGGGCACTAAGGAGTTCCTTTCTCCATATTAAGGCTCCAAGAGCCAGACCCGAAATTACCATCAACAGCATAAGCAGACCCATGAGTTTTTTTGAGGTGCCAGGGTCCAAAGGGATGTCCGCGTTAGTTAGGTCTTCACTCTCAAGATCCTCCAAGCCCGCGTCTCTCTCCAATATATCAATATCGGGATTATCGATCTTGTTATCAGTTTTTTTATCTTCCGACCGATTCCCAGTATGATCCTTTTTATGCTGGGAATCGGTCTCAGAAATGACTGCCACGACCTTTTTAGGGGAATATTCCCCGTCCCCTATTCTATTAAAGTAGTCATAGGCAAGAGAAGTCGCCTCAGGGTCATTCTTATCCACCTTATCTATCAAAAATTCTGCGAAGCTCATGAAAGATTCTTCCGCCAAAGCCTTATTGTTTGGATAATATGCAAAGACCGGAGTTCCCTCTGTTGAGTCCCATAGTATGCACTCAGGATTCATCATTAAGTCTTTCCCGCTCAAGAGATACCGATCCAGTTCCGACAAAAGGTCAGATAAGGCGCAAAGAATTTTCTTTAGTTCAGCCCCCTTTATCTCTCGACCATCAAAAAACTTTGTTATCTGCTGCATCTCCTTGACATCATAGCTATAATATGACTCTCCATTCAAGCTCTGCAGAGAGACCCTCATCAGGCCCGGAATGGAATTCTTTAATACCATCTTCTCTTGAAAGCCCGATGCTTCTTCCTCTTTCCTTATTATCATGTAATTATGATTTATATCATTTCTAAATCTGATGTCCATTTTATCATCCATCTCTTTTGAGATTTTCTATCATTCTGCATTTACGCACAAAGTCCGTTTGACAGAACCTCGTTGCGCTCCTTCTTGTTTCAATTGTTAGACGACTATATTGAAAGCCTGGAATCAGGGAACCCGGCAAGTCAAATTCTCCTTTGCAGGTGACAACAACCTCATCCTCCGAGGCTTCAGCGCTTAGCTGCACAGACTTGCAGACCAAGGTGCTATTTTCTAAAAGCCTTTTCCCAAGCCCTTCTGTAATACCCTTTATGTCTGCCCCGATATATCTAATCTCACTCCCTCTCAGCGCACTTTCAAAAGCAATTGCGTCCAAAGCCGCCCTGTCATGAATGTAAAAGCCGGAATAAATCACAAGTACCAAGCTGAAAAGTATGAAAGGGAAAATCAGGGATGCTTCCACAGTAAACGATGCCTTAAAACTTCTCATATCTATGCTCCTACCCCAAAACCTAATGCCGACTGAATTAAAAAAGATACGAAGACAAAGGGTACAAAAGGAATTTCTTTTGATTTTCCTTTCTTTAGAACTATCATCAAAATAGCGGCAAATACCGCTGCCATTCCGGTACTTATCGTAAGCAAACGAAACGTACCCCAAAATCCCAAGAAAATCCCTGTCACCAAAATTACAATTCCATCCCCCGCACCTATCGCTCCCTTGGTAAGTTTATTGAGCATTAAAAGTCCTAATCCAGGTACTATTCCTATAGCAACTGGATAAAGTCCCATTCCTTGGCTGGTTAAATTCAAAAGTAAGCCCAATAAACCAAATAATGATAAAATAGACCCATCCACCAGTCTCGATTTTAAATCTGATAGGCTGCATATCATTAGCAACAGGAAAACAAGAGACTTAATATATAGCGCAATTTCACCTAAGCGCATCTTGCGCACCCCCTCCTTCCTCCTACCTTGGAAATCGGGACTGCCCTGATTCCTCTCTTTAGGGATGAACAGGATAGCTTGGTATGATACCTGTCGCCATCGCTTGTGATATAGAGCGCACCAGTGCCCTCACTCTTTCCACAGTGCTCGCAAGGATAGTACTTTCCGCCGCCCTCATTTCTCTCTCCCGAAACCCGGGATAGGCTCGTTTCCCTTATGGTAATTCTAAGATGCTGGCAATTCCTGCTCTTATGGTAAACAGTTCCTGTCTCAGTAATATATACAATTTCTTCTTCCGTGCTGAATTTATCTTTTTTTCTGTTATCATAACCAGTAAAAGCCCTGACATAGGCCCTGTCACAAACTTGAAAAGTGTCAATTCCAAAAAAGCCATATAACGGCTTGACCTTATAAACAGCTACAAGGTCTATTATCTGGTCTGCTCCCAGCATGGAAGAATAGAAAAAATTGAGTCCTGATGAACCACCTTGTACCGGAGATTCATCTATATAGGTATTTCCAAGGTACTTAATGCTTTCTGATGAACCCAAAGTCAAAGAAACAGCTTTTCCAACCAAAGCAGAATCACTGGACGAAGGCATGAAAGTTTGGGCATAGGCATAGCCGCTGAATTTCTTCGCAGTCTGAGAAAGAGCGGCACAGAGATTCCCTGAAAACCTGATTGACTCCATCAAATAAATAATGGTCAGCATACCAAAGAGAAAGAGCGGTAAACAAAACGCAGTTTCAAGCACCATGCTGGCTTTCAAGCCCCTTTTATGCCTAGCCGCTTCATTAAAGCTTACGTCATTCTGCGACCCTCTCATACCCATACTCCCTTCTAATCTCGAATTCGTAGCCCGCCCTGCTTTCAAAATTCATCTCCGCCTGAAGGTATTCAGCACACGCATCCATTCTGAAGGACTCATTCCCTTCCAAGGTTCTCATATTCAGCTCAATAATATCCATTGCCCTCATGCACTTTTCATCTTGTGTTTGCAGCAGCAGGAATATCTTCAGATAGTCTAGGTAGGAAAGAGCAAGATTCTCCGAAGCGCCGCTTCTGTCAGGTCCGAAAGTCAGGAAGAATGGCAACTCGACTACCGTCGCAATCCTCCAGTCAGTCTCCCCCTTGATTAAGGGAATCTTCCCGCCTGCCAAAAGAGTCTTCACGTCCACAACGGCCTCAGCAAAACCCCAGGCACAGAGAATCAAATTCGTGATCGGCTCTTCAAGTTCTGGCATCAAAAGAAGGACGGAAACAGCCACTCCCACCACCTTGGCCTGCTCTCTCATCGACTCATTCCGAAGTGCAGCGATTGTATCAGCCGCCTCCCTCAAAAGAAATATTTTCTTCACCATCTCCCTTAGATTGGCGATATCGGTATTTTCTCCATTTAAGATATATTCCAATTCATAGTCCGATGAATTATGAGAACGATTTTTTGTATAGCAGGATAGTTTCCAACAAAGGTACTCATTAAACAAGGCCTCATTTGTTATGCTATCCACATCGCTCTCTGGCTTTATGAGTCCCACTCCTGCTGCATTGGATCTATGTGAAGCAGTATTCCTTAAGTCGAGTTCTTTATTTGAGACCGAAGATTCACTCTCTAAGATGAGTTCCAAAATCCCCGCCCTCTTGTCAAATACCTCATTCACTGGACACCCCTCTTGGTCTATGTCTGCGCTTCCTATTTCTTCATAAAGTTCCTCTCTGTAACTGTCCACATCATAGTCTTCGACTTTGCTTTCATCGTAGGATTTATATTTCTTAATCGCGTCATCAATTATGCTTATTCCATAATGATCTTTTATTGCATGAATCGCCTGTCGCTTAAAAACCCTGCCTCCATCATCCGTTGCATAGGACACTGAATCGATCTTCGAATCCTTTAATTCCAAGTTGGCAAAATCTTCCGGCCCTATCAATGGGATATTTATTGGCGGAGTCAGGTTTTTCTTAACATAATGCCTTAGATGCTCCTCCGTATTATATGTGGAAGGATTATTCCCTCCATAAGAGGTATCGATGAAGTAAAGGTCATATTTTGATAATAGTTCCCTATTAAATTCAGCGAAAATCGAATCAATCCCTAAATCCGACGCCATCGCCGCCTTGGCCCTAGCCATATTGAATCTTGCACTCTCTAGGCTCGCCAGGATTAATGACAACATGGCAAATAACGATAGGCTCAAAAATACTGTTATGCTCCCCTTCAACCTCATCGATTCCTCCTTTTGAAACCAGGGATCCATCGATTCCTAAACTGTTTTTGCTCTGCTGTTGATTGTCTTAAAGATGGTATTCATGAGATCTGTTAATTGAGTCTTAAAGATCAGGACAAGTCCTATCAGAACGACAAGGATAAGAATCAGCTCAACTGTGCCTACGGCATCTTCCTCTTTTATGAATCTCCCAAGCATACTATCACCCCCTTTCCTACAAGATTTCATTTCCTCAAAACACGCTTTAGCGACTAAAACGGTTTTAGAGACTAAAACGGTTTTAGAGGCTAAAACTTAAGAAAGCCGGAAGTATCACGATTATCATCACAACTACGAGCATCATCCCCATCGGCATAAGGAGCTTTGTACCAGCTTCCTCCCCCAATCTGCGGGCCAGAGCTTTCCTGTCCTCGAAGGCATTAATTACCTCTGATCTCATGGCATCCACAAGTCCGGCACTTCCCTTTTTCAAATTGGCCTGAAGCAAAGTACCGAGCTTAGTATATTGATGAACCCCGCACCTTTGAGCAAAATTCTCATAGGTTTCGGCTTCAGATACGCCACTCCTCATCTCATGCACCGATACAACCATTTCTTCATATGCGAATCTGGAGGCTTTGATCCTTCCAGCTTTCCTCTTTTTTAAGTAATCATTCGCGACCTTTTCAAAGGCCCCTCTTATTGTCATCCCTGCCCCTATAAGCAGGCAAAGCTTGCTCAATATATCCGGGTAATCGGACACCATTTCTTTATTCCTATTCTCCACCTGCTTCTTTATGTCATTATCTCTCCCATAATAAATAACAATGGCAACGAGAATAACTAAAAAGAATAAATATTCTGCTGTCCGATCTCTGGCTCTTTTATAATTCAATGTTTTCCCATCTGCACTCCGAGGCAGGATCAGAGCCGGTCCCGAGATAGTCTCAGAGTTCCTCTTGTCGATCTTCCGCTTAATCGCTTCACGAATCCTCTCTTCTCCCTCAAGTTCCTTTGGATAAATCCGGACAAAGAAAGAATATTCATCGTAAACATCATAGTAAGTCAGAATGGCTTTTAGCTCTGCGACTGCTCCCTCTTCCGGTATCTCTTCTCCAAGTTTCCCCTCGCCATTGATTACTGAATAATTATCGCTTTCCCATGTTATTGAGACCGGGAAATCGTCTATCCTCTCCGGAAGATTCAAATCCCGGCAAATATGTTCCGGATCCAGACCATCTTTGAAAACCTCTTCTTCCACCCTCTTCTCTATCTTCTCGAAAACTTCGTTGATTTCTTCACTCGTATATTGACGCTCTGGAATTCTTATGTCCATTTCTTTACTCAGTTTCTCGTTATCAGCCCAGACTTCGAGGGTCATTGATGAATCACCCTCCCCATATCCATTTCTGGAAATGCTCCCCTTCTCTAAATATTGAGAATCCTTGAAACTGGCGATATTCAATCCCAATACCACTAAATTTCCAACGAATACTATGATTAAGGCCTCTGCGAGCTTATTCGAAAAGTACTCATTCGTGAGAGTGAGCCCATCTCCGGCAGGATTCAGCAGAAGTTCATTTTTTCGCATTTCATCAAAGCTTTTTATAGGAAAGGTACGAAGAATCAGATAGGCGACCCTCTTAAAAGGCCTCATTATAGGACTATCTCTTTCTGAAAGTGGAAGCTTCACGTTCATTGAGAGAAAAAACAGACATAAGAAAAGAAAAATTAATATCGTGCTGAATATAATTATAGCCATTTTCCTATACCTCTATCGCCACTATCCTCTCCGAAAGATAGAGGCTCACCGCATATAGGACGAGACAAAGGCTCATAACGCATACTCCCAGCCCGGAGTGATAAAGGGGTTCCAAGAAGCTCGGGGAAGAAATATTTATATATAATATTATTCCCATGGGCACTATGTCCATTATCCTGTTCTCAAATCGCTTTGCACTCATCAAGGTTTCAATTTCCCTCTTCACCTCCGCCTTCCCGCTGAGGGCATCAACGGACTGCCTTATTATCCTGTTCAAATCCCCTCCACTCCTCTTGGCGGCTGATAAAACATCCGAAAAATCACCTATGTCCTCTATCCCGCTCCTATCAGCAAATTCCTCCAGTATCTTTTCCAAGCTTTCATTCGTCCTGAGCCTCCTTGCTATCAACCGAAATTCCTTTGTAATAAGACCTTCACTGCCGTACATCCTCTCCATCTCGTCCCTGGCCTCTATAAAGGCATTCTCAACCGAATATCCCGCATTAAGCGCAGACTGCACTGCCAGCAAAGCTTCCTTGAATTCCATGGATAGCTCAAAGGCTCTTTTTCGCTTAAGTTCTCTTCTTATATATGAAAAAATCAGCCCTATTCCCGGAAGCAGAATCACAAAAGCCCTTATGTCCTTATAGAAAAGGTAGGCTATAGCGGCGATAATTCCTACAGAAAGCAAGAAATAAAGTATCCTTTCCTGCGGACTGAATTTGTATTTGCTGTAATCCATTGCTCCAACCTCTAAGCCGATTGCATCCTTTCTAGTTTTTCCCTGTTCTTAAGACTTCCGACCTGCTTCAATCTTTCCCCGTCAAAGGCGTAGAGAGTCGAAAGCCTTATTTCTCCATCCTCATAGCCCGTTATTTCTATTATTTCCAATACCTTTCTGCTCTTATCTCTAAGTCTCCCTAAATGGACAATTATATCTATAGCAGAAGCAATCTGTCTCTGTATGGCGACTAACGGCAGTTCCATGCCTGCCATCAATACCATCGTTTCCAGCCTTGAAAGCATATCTCGTGCAGAATTAGCGTGACCCGTGGAAAGCGACCCGTCATGCCCTGTATTGGCGGCTTGAAGGAAATCAAAGGCTGCTCCGTCCCTTACTTCGCCCACAACTATCCTGTCTGGCCGCATCCTCAATGCCGATTTTATTAAATCCCTAATTGAAATCGGAAGGCACCCTTCCACATTGGCATTCCTGGTTTCAAGCCGTACCAGATTGGGTATTCCCTGAATCTGCAATTCAGCCGAATCTTCAATCGTTATCACCCTTTCGCTCTTCGGAATGAAAGCGGAAAGAGCGTTTAAGAAGGTCGTTTTTCCAGAGCCTGTTCCGCCCGAAATGAAGATATTGTAGCCACTTACCACCAAATCCTTCAAAAATAGAGAGGCCTCGTGGCTCAATGCTCCAAGGCAGATAAGCTTGTCCATATCTATGGGCTCATCCGGAAAACGCCTAATCGTTATAATAGGTCCGTTCAGGGCAATAGGATTCATGACGATATTTACCCTGGCACCATTTTCCAACCTTGCGTCCACTATCGGGGACGCTTCATTCACTATCCTATTAGAATTCGCAGCTATTTGCTGTATAACATCATTCAAGGAATTCAAGCTATCGAAATTCCTATCCCATTCAAATAACTCGCCCTTCCTTTCCACAAATATGTGATTCACCCCATTGACCATGATCTCCGTCACATCCTGATCATCTAAGAGGGGCTGAATAATCCCTTTCTTTCTAATGCTGTCAAAGAGCTCGCTCCTAAGCCTCAATTTGACAGGAAGCGGGAGATAAGTCTCCATTCCCTTTGTATTTATTATTTCTTCAATCAATTCCAGTATTTCTTCATCCGCTACTTCCCTGGATAAATCAATCTTAGAAAGTATATCCTCATGCAAATCATTTTTTAGGGACTCAAAATCCATCATTTCGGTTAATTCTCCCACTGTCTTAAAATCCCGGAGCTTACAATGTATTGCGCAAGCTCACTCTTTTCCAATTCAGAAATTCTAGCGTCCATCCCCTTAAAAATTTTCGGAAAAAGGATTTTTTCCGTCTTATCCATTATCTCCGCACATTCCATTATTCTCAGGCAAGCCTCATACTGCTCTAATTTAGCTTTCGAAACCAAGTCCTCTTTTATGGGCATATAAATCCTATAGCAGCCTTTCAAGACCTCATAAATCCCATCAGCAGCCTCTCCAAAGTCTATTATCACCTTGCTGTATTCGCAGTTCATTATTTCATTGAAGAATTGTATCCACATATCTGGACTCACGCTTCTCAGGTCTGAGGGAGATACTGCTGGAGGGATTAAATCCAATTCACCCGACTTTATGACCATGCTGGCAAGCTTGCATGGGAAATTCTTCTTTTTCTGCCCTACATAAAAAAGCAGATCAGATAAGTCCATCATGAAACTCTGCCCCAAAAGCATATTAAAGCCGGCATAGGACTCCATATTCACATATAAGACCCTTTCTTTTCCCAATCTTGAAAGGAGCTGACCCAGTGTTATGGCGAAAGAAGTCTTTAAGCAGCTATGAAGGGGCGAGTAGACCCCTATCAGGGATGTGTCTGTATCATTCTTCAAGGACTTAATTGATACCGGGCTCTCCGCATAGTAGCACATCACTTCCCTCAAAATATTCTCTGATGATTGATACCTATATACGGACTTTTTTCCCTTGCCAATTGAAGTGCCATAATTTGTCCCCTCAGTCAGCACCATCATTTCACCAGCCCCGGCAGACTCCAACTCATCATCCACCTGATCCTCCGGCAGCAGCAATATATCCACAGGGTTCTTCTTCATGAACTCCTTCAGGCTTTCTTTTTTTGTGAAAGCCTGAACATCGAGAGGAAGGCGGCCTGCCTCGCACAGATAATCCATAAGCTTGGTCACATAGCCCTCATCGGTGTCAAATACAGCCAAAGTATTCTTTTCCATTTGCCCTCCATAGGTAACTATCGTTACCGCCTCAAAAACAAAAAACCAAAGTTGACAGCACTCCCAAGGATAAAGGCACTGCCATCGGGACTCTTACTCCCTTGAATCCTTTATTCAAAATTGCGAAAATCAGCAGAATCACTAAAGAAAAAACCATGATGGGAAACAGGCTCTCAAAAAGAACGCTATGTCCCAAGAATAGAGCAATCGCCATCAAGAGCTTGATGTCGCCGGCTCCAATAAGATGTGCCATAAAGAATGGCAAAAAAAGAACAAAGATGCCCGCCGCAGTAAGGACTCCATCAAAGAGAGATTCAAAGCCCCCATAATGAAAGCTCAAAATCCCGCCAATCAAGGCAGATACGAGAATCAGCCTATTCCCTATCTTACGCTTGACTAAATCTGAGATTGAGGCGGCGGACAAAAATAGCGCAAGTACAAACAAACGCATACCACACCTCATTCAAAATTCCAATGTTCAAAAAAATAGGAAACCATTCATCCGAACGGAGAATGTATCAGAAAGTGATTTATAATCTATCACAATGAGTTTTAAAATGCAAGACCTTTTTTAGAAATTTTTATAATTTTTTTATAATTTATGCAGATTCTGTCCAGCGGCCGCTTGAAGGCCTTATCGCAATCGAGTAGGGGGAAAAGCATCCCCTACTCGATTACGCTGTGCGTACATCTGGCAGCTGAAGCTGCCAGATGTACTTGGCCGTCAAATGTCCGCTCGTGCGAGCACGGCGGCCGCTTGAAGGCCTTATCGCAAAAAAACGGGGACGAATCCCCGTTTTTCTCAAACCACAAATCCTCTATTTATCTGTCCCGAAATCAAGGAATCGAAGCTTCCGCCGTCCCTTCCATAGGTCAATCCCACCGCCACGCTTTCCGCATTTTTCATCAAGGGCGGTGAATCATCCTGCTTGGCGGCATTGTCAAAAGCTTCCCTAAGCTTGGAAAGTATAGCCTCGCTCTCCTCAAACTCTGCCGGATCTCTTCTATAAACGGCTTTATCCAATTCTATGGTCACAAAATTATAGATTTGCATCAAATGATAGGAGAGATTGTAATCGTAGTTTAATACATCCCGGAGCTGCTCCACACATCTCTTGGCCCTCTTCACCGCAATCTCGAATTCTTCAATAGAAGAGGCTGCACGAGCATCGCTCAGATATTCCATAGTCATCTCATAGGTAAGAGCAACCATGGCAGTCCTATTCGCCTGGCTTATCCTAAGCGTGAATTCCTTCTTTTTTTCATCTGTCATGCTCATTCTCCTTTCCCAAAAATCGGTCTTTGCGATTCAGCCTATATCATTGAGTTTCTGACAAAATTTTATGATTACTGCAAAAGCTGCAAGACCTGCTGTGGCTGCTGATTCGCCTGAGCCAGCATTGAGGTGCCGGCTTGCGTCAATATTTGATAATTCGCATAATTCGTCATTTCCATGGCCATGTCCGTGTCCGCTATACGAGCCACAGCCGTATTTAGATTTTCATTGGATGCCGCAATGAAGGAAATAGCATGATCCACCCTGTTTTCATAAGCCCCAAGCTTGGACCTGGCGCTATTCACGTAGGCAATCGCATACTTGACCTTATCGATGGCCTTTGTCGCGCCCTGTTCTGTTGTAACATATACTTTATCGAGATCCATGCGGGAAAGCGACATTTTAGGGATTTGAACGCTAATCTTCTCTCCCTCCACGGGTCCCACCTGAAGATCCATCGCCCCCTTGCCTGAGAGCACTACATCGAAGCTGTCACTCCAATTATTTATTGCCCTATAGCTATATGATCTGCTCACTATAACGCTTCCTGACAGCAGCTCATCCGGCAGGGTAATTGTACCATCCGAATAGCAGGACTTACTATCCATTTTGTATTTTGTTAATTCGAAGGTTAATTCTTCCCCATTATCTCCCTTCACTGTTATGAATTGGGCTCCATCCTTGTCTATCCTTAGGCTTCCTCCGCCGTAAGCATCTTCATATACCCCCTGAGTAACCGCAACCATATTTCCAGAGGAATCCTTTAAGTCCTTATCTCCGTACATGGGATAATTGAACGCCATTACCCGAGAAGCTCCAAGGGCACTGACCGTAAGCTCCAGCTGTTTTTTATCAGCCTTATATTCCTCACTCACAGAAACCGAATATGTCCCCGCACCGACCTTATCATTATAATAATCAACCCTGACATATTTATCGCTGCTATATCCTGTATTTTCGAATCCCCCATCAAGGAGCTTCTGCTCATTGAGCTCGCTGCTCTCGCAAATCCTGTTGATCTCAGTACAGAGGTCGTCAATCTCATCCTGTACCAATGACCGGTCATCAGCAGACATAGTCCCATTCGCAGCCTTTATGGCGAGCTCATTCATCCTCTGGAGCATATCCTCGATTTCCACCATTCCAGCCTCTGCGGACTCAATCATTGATTTCCCGGTCGTGGCGTTTATGTCGCATTTCTCAAGAGTCTTTATCTGCTCCCTCATCCTACCGGAAATCGCATAGCCTGTAGGGTCGTCCCCCGCCCTGTTTATCTTGAAGCCAGTTGAGAGCTTTTCCGTGGACTTT
>JAGBNY010000017.1 GCA_017634175.1 Lachnospiraceae bacterium | reverse complement strand
ACCTCTTCTTCAGTCGATTCAGACGGCTCAGCCTCACCTACCTCTTCTCCAGCCGATTCAGACGGCTCAGCCTCACCTACCTCTTCTTCAGTCGATTCAGACGGCTCAGCCTCACCTACCTCTTCTTCAGCCGATTCAGACGGCTCAGCCTCACCTACCTCTTCACCAATGAATTCAGGCTGCTCTGACTTATCCGCCTCTTCTCCTGGCGGCTCAGGCTCACTTGAATCCTCTTCTCCGAGTCCCATTGATCCGCCACCATCTGGTTCATTTGATCCGTCACCATCCGGTCCATTTGATCCGCCGCCGTCCGGCCCTGAATCAAATCCGTCCTCACTTCCGGACAGTATCCATTCAACTTCTGAATGTGGCCTTGGGATGACATGTACTGAAATAAGTTCTCCCACTCCCATAGCCGCAGCTGCTCCGGCATCGGTCGCCGCCTTGACGGCGCCCATATCGCCCCGAACCATTACTGTGACAAGCCCGCCTCCCACATGCTCTTTGCATTGCAGGGTCACGTTTGCGGCTTTCACCATGGCATCGGCGGCTTCTATGGATGCGACCAGGCCGCGCGTTTCAATCATGCCCAAAGCTTTCATATATCAGCCTCCAATGGTTGCCATCTGCTTTTCAGTCCCTTAAAAAGCCCTCCACCCACGGCAAAAAGCCTTCTCTAAACTCTCTATTTACGGATACGAGTCCTCAAAAAGGGACACGGGCAGTTCTTACTGCTCCCTTGGGCGATCCGCTATAGACTGTACAGCGGCAGCGAAAGCATCGCAGGCCGACTTACATGCGGACTGGCTCCCCGTCAAGAGGGCTCCACCGAAGTTCGTCTCTGAAGGAGGCGCATAGAGCACACAGCATCTCACATCGGCAGCCTTAAGCGCGGCATCTACCGCATACATCGCTTCAAGCGGCGGAGCTATAAGATAGGCAATGGCCTCTCCCTCTGCAATGCCGCAGGCATCCGAAAGATAGGAACCCGTCCTCGAAATGCAATGCGCATAATAGCAAATCGAATCATCATCATTGCAGGAAACGAAGTGACATACATTCTCAATCATGTCGATACAGGCTTCGAGTCCTGCCTTTGCCTCTGCGGGATTCGGAGCGGCCAGGATTCCGATGATTTCACCGGCAAGGGCTGTATTCGCATTCGCAGCGCCGGCATACATACTCTTAGCATAAACTACTTCACACTCAGCCTTCTTCGTTGCTTCGTCAAGCGCCGTATAGGTGACATCATCGATATCAGCGCTGATCAGCGCAAGTGACTTCTGATCCGGGCGAAGCTTCAATTCCTTTGCGAGATCGGGAGCAACATTCGGGATCAATCTTGTCGCAAGAACCTTTGCAACAATAGGATCATTTTTCATTTATAATACCTCCATAAAGCATCGAACGTTCAAAGTACATTAAAACGCCCTTTATTTAATAATTTATTTTTGATTAAAGCTTCAGATCGGTACCGCTGACCTTCTTTTCCAGCATAATCTTGATGATCTCAGCGATATGAGCCCCTGCTTCTGCGGGAACAGTACCAGCGCTGTGAATATTCGAGAACACGGTACGTCTGGCTTCAGGCATACCCACCGTCGCCTTATAGGCAATATAAGCCGACATTGAAGTAGCCGTGATAAGTCCAGGCCTCTCTCCGATAAGTGTGCAGACAACCGTGGCATTCAAAAGCTCTGAAATCTCGTCCTCTACAGCCACGCGCCCATATTTCACGAAGAAAGGAGTCCCTACATCGATCCCATAGCTCTGCAGGCCCTGAGTAATGGCGGGAAGCAAATCTCCGATATTTGCCGCCACTGCCGCAGATGAAAGCCCGTCCGCCACATAGATCTGAACCGTAGGGTTCTTCTTGCAATTCTTGAGGATCGTCTCCCTCGCCTCTTCAGAAAGCTTCCTCCCGAGATCCGGGCGGGTAAGATAAGTATCCTTGCTGTCGCATTGCGTCTGTACGATGAAAAGCCCCTGATTCTTCACGAACTCCTCATCGACATCATTGAAAACAGCGTCCTGAGCGGCAGAGTGAGCCGCGCGGAATTCCAGTTGAGGAAGAGTCCTGTAACGAGCCCCGGCCTTGCCAATGGCGAGACGGCAGGGCGCCTTATATTTCAAATCCGCATAAGCCTCTTTATTCTCCGGATTCTCCACCAGATACTGAGTGCGGATATCTATCTGTGTAATATCGCCAAATTCCCCATTCTCAATGACAGGGGCATCCAGCTCCAAATTCTTCGAAGCAATCTTAAGTCCGCCACCAGCATTAACGGCAGGAGCAGCCGCAGCCGCGGCAGCAGCCACATTCTGAGCTCCAGGCGCAGCAGATACGCTCATCTCGGACAAAACTTGCTCAATAATCGACCTTAAATCTTTTTCTCCCATATCCCGCGTACCTCCTTCCTCACTTCATAAAGACTGACGCATCGCCAGCCCTGTCTGTCAGCTTGCCGTCCTTAGAAAAGCCCATCTTCTCAAGCCATTCATCGAATTCCTTGATAGGACGCAGTCCGAAAACTTCGCGGAGAGAGGCAGCTTCATGATAACCCGTACACTGGTACATAAGCATGCAGTCATCGCCCTCCGGGACACCCATGATATAATTGCAGCCAGCGGCAACCAGCAAGGTCGCAAGATTCTCTATATCATTCTGGTCTGCCTTCATGTGGTTGGTGTAGCAGGCATCGCAGCCCATAGGAATGCCAGTAAGCTTGCCCATGAAGTGATCTTCAAGTCCCGCGCGTGTCACTTGCTTGGAATCATAGAGATACTCAGGTCCGATGAATCCGACAACGGTATTCACGAGGAAAGGCTGGAAACGCTTCGCAAAGCCATAGCAGCGAGCTTCCATTGTGACCTGATCCCAGCCATTGTGAGCCTCGGATGAGAGCTCTGAGCCCTGCCCTGTCTCAAAGTACATGACATTGGGGCCTGTGGCCGTAGAATTGGTCAGCATTGTGTGGCGTCCTTCCTCCAGCATGGCCGCCGTAAGTCCAAAGGCCTCATTTCCCTTCTGGGAACCGGCTATCGACTGAAACATGAGATCCAGCGGAGCGCCGAATTTCTGAGCGGCCTCTGTCTGTGTTGTGACATGAGCCAACACGCAGATCTGAGTGGGTACCTCCCACTTATTCTTGAATTCGTCGAACATCTTCAAAATCCTGGCAACGCTCTCAACAGAGTCGTCAACGGGATTCAAACCGATAACAGCATCTCCGCAGCCCAGTGAAAGACCCTCCATGACGGAAGCAATGATGCCATCGGGGTCATCGGTCGTATGGTTGGGCTGAAGACGGGACGAGAAAGTCCCCGGAAGTCCGATTGTAGTATTGCAATGAGCTGAAACCCTCATCTTCTTTGCAGCATAGATTAAATCCAGGTTGCTCATAAGCTTGCAAACTGCCGCCACGATCTCGCTGGTGATGCCCTTGGAAGCCCTGCGGATCATTTCCGTGGTGGTATTCACATTCAAGAGCCATTCACGGAACTCTGCAACGGTCCAATTCTTCATGCCGTTATAAATCTGCTCATTGACATCGTCCTGGATAATCCTCGTGACCTCGTCCTCTTCATAGGGCACCGCGGGATTGTTCCTGATGTCATTCAAAGTCAAGTTGGAGAGCACATACTTAGCAGCCACTCTCTCCTCAGCAGTCTCAGCGGCAATGCCTGCCAGCTTGTCGCCAGACTTTTCCTCATTTGCCTTGGCCATGACCTCACGCACTGACTTAAATTCATAGGTGTGGCCAAAGAGTTTAGTTTTTAAGATCACTACTCATCACCTCATAAATATTCTGAGTACCGTCTTCGGGTCTACTGTGAACCAATCTAAGTCCTGCGAGAATCCCTCAGACTCGTACCCGATCACGTATTGAAAACTAATGTCTTGTTGACGACCGGCAGCACCTGCCCGCCGGCAACAGGTTCACCGATATCGATATAGTCCCCGCTTGCAGTAGGTATGCCGTCGATACATATCACTGGCTTCTTATTGCCCATCTTGAAATTGAGGGCGTTTCCCAGGACTTTTGCGATATCATGCTCAACTACAATGATAAGCGGATATCTGCTCTCTATCACCTCCTTTGCTCCTTCTATGATCGCGTCCGCCAGCTCCTGCACCGCCTTGAAGCTGGAACGCTCATGCCCATCAAACGCTATTGCGATCTGTTCAAGCTGCCCTTCTGTGTAAAAAATCGGGAGCTGTCGCAGGATGGAATCCTTGAATGATTCCAGCGTCTTTTCATCTTCCGCCGGAATCTTCAGCACCGGTATATTTTTGATCGGCAGCAACGACCTGTCATAGCAGATCGTGCTCCCGCTGATATCTGTAGCATGGGCTCCCGCGCCCACAACCGTGGCTCTTATAGTCTCTGCCGCCTTATAGAGCGTGAGCGAGCTCAGAAGCTTATTCTCTCTGATTGCCTGTCCCAAAAGCACCCCAATATCGCCATACCTGAATGGATCTTGTATATCAGAGCCATAGACGCAATCCGCGACTCCGCCTGAATAGGTTATGCCGATAATCTTCGGTTCTTCAGGTATCGGAGTGCCATCATTGGTATATAATTTCTTATGAGACTCTGTAATAGGACATAAATGCAAAGAAGCGGCCAATTCAGCGGCCATGAGCTCCGCAACCTTATAGAGGATGCCTCTGTCAGCCCTGTCGCCTACCGAAATCCTTATGCCATGTTCGGCTGCAAGAGCCTGAATCTTGGGAAAAACATAGGTAAGAGACCCGTTCTCTACCTTTATGAGCCTTCCGCCAATATCCAGGCAGCTAGTGCCCCTTAGATCGCCCCTTTGATAAACGGCAATGTTGCTTGTGCCGCCGCCTATATCTATATTCGCAATGACCGTCTTATTGTCGAGAGACAGCTTATCCGTCCCCGCTCCCCTGGCTGCCAGCACGGATTCCAGGCTGGGACCCGCTGTAGCCACCACGAAATCCCCGGCCAAGTCCGAAAGCGCGGACAGCACCTCGTTCGCGTTCTTTTTCCTCGCTGTGTCACCCGTGATGATCACTGCTCCGGTCTGCAAATCGCCAGGCTTCATCCCCGCAGCGGCATACTCGCTCCTGACGATTCTTTTCACCCCCTCCGCATCAATCTCAGTAGCAGAGATCAGCGGAGTGAAATAAATCTTGCTGCGGTAAATGACTTGCTTTTCAACTATCGTGATTTTGGGAATCCTGTAGCTCCCCGCAGGATTCTCAATCGTCAGCCTGCTGAATACAAGCTGAGTCGTAGATGTCCCAATGTCGATTCCTACGCTTGAAATGACTTCATGCATAAGTATTCACGACCTCCTAAAAAGATGTATCCTCCAAAGATAAGGTATTTTCATAGGTTTTGAAATCGAATCTGGCTCTTGTACCCCCTTCATCGGACACAATTTCAAGATTTCCCTGAAGCTTGTCCTTTACAAGGGTCTTGATTATCGAGAGCCCAAGCTGCTCCTGCTTTTCGTCTATGCCATTAAAGCCCTGCCCATTGTCCTCAACTGTAATAGCCGAGTACAAATCCCCATGCTCTATCTTGATGACAATCCGCCCTTCTTCTCTATCCTGAAAGGCGTACTTCAAAGCGTTATGAAGCAATTCATTAGTTATGAGGGCAATAGAAGTCGCTGTATCAGAGCCTATCTTAAAGTCCCCTCCTTCAACCTCAATCGTGAATTTGATCTGAGGATTGGAATAGGCACGTACCGCGTTATTCCTGATGTCCCGGATCACATCGCCTATCGTGACCTTATCAACGCCCTCTTTCGCGAGGATTTGATGAGTACTGGCTATGGAAAGGATGCGGCTCAGACTCTCTTCCAGGACCTCAGCCGCCTCGCTGCTTTTAGTCCGCCTGCTTTGCAGCCTCAAAAGGCTCGCTATGGTCTGGAGGTTATTCTTAACCCTATGGTGCATTTCCTTCACGACCACAGATTTAAGCACAAGTTCCTTTTCCTGCTCCTTTTCGCGGGTAATGTCCCTTATTATGACCGCGATCACAGGATGCGGGTTACTCTGTCTCACAGTGCGGACTGCCAGCACATGGCGTCCCAATTGTGTCTCTTCATAAGAGTAATCGTCCGATTCATCGGAATCATACTCGTCCTTTGTGAAACGGACATTCACATAATATTGCCCCAACACATCTTCTACATAGCCCAATTCTCGGAACAGCACCTTCGCCAGGCCATTCCTGAAAGTGATGATTCCTTCTTTATTGACTATGAGCAACGCTTCATCTATGCACTCTGCAAGCCAGTTGTCCTCCGGACGCATCCTGGAAAGGGACTCAGCGATTGCACTATAGCTATGCTTGGATAAATGCAGCCGCTCCTGGATCTGAAGCTTACGCTCCTCCCTCTTTTCGACGATCAATACTCCGATTATCTTATCCCCGTTCCTTATGGGTTCTACAGTCTGGACAGTATTCCTGTTTTCCTGAGTGGTGGCCTTCATCTGCCTCGTGCCTATCCCTAAGCGCAAAGACCTCGCAACAGCAGGCTCATTCTCCTTCTTCGCGAGGAGCCCCACCACCTGCTTTTTATAAGAGGATGGCACCTTTGTAGGCTTCGCTTCAGCAACCACTATGGCATCCCCGTCTTCCATGGGACAGTCTATAAATACATCCGCTTCCTCAAGGTCCGCCAAAGGCTGCAAAAGCACCGAAGCATCTGACACTATGTCTATATCAGCTTCTGTAAGGCTGGTATATTTCTTGCAAAGCTCTGAAATAATCATCTTACTTATTGAACTAGTATTAATTCTGAGACCCTTTTCATGGACAAATGCTTCAATTGACTGAGCTTACGGATATATTCGTAGGCCTCCTGCTCATTCATATTCTGCTGCTGCATGATCCGGCCCTTCGCTTTCTCAACAATGACCCTGTTTTCCAGCCTCTCATTGGCCTTTTCGATGTCCTTTTTAAGCCTGTGGATTTCTTTGCTGCAGCTCACGGCGAGCTCTATACTGGGTACGATCGATTTCTCTTCTATCGGCTTAACAAGATATCCACTGACCCCATTCTCCTTTGCTCGCTCCACAAACTCCTTGTCATCATAGGCAGTCAGAATCATGATAGTATCAGCAAGGCTCTCACTATTAATGATTTTAGCTGCAGACAGCCCGTCCAGATATGGCATCTTTATGTCTAAAATAACTAAGTCCGGATGATGAATCCTACAGCACTCCACCGCATCAAAACCATCGGCAGCCTCTCCCACCACCTCATATCCGGTCTCTGTCAGCATTTCATTCAAATCCATTTTCGTTATAGGCTCGTCATCTGCAATGACAATCCTCAGACGCTGTGATGCATCTTCCATATCCTTATGTCCCAACCTACGCTTCCTTAAAGTATCTGGAGACGATCAACTAGCTCCTCCACGCCATCTCCAGTAACACTGCTGATTTTGAATATTTCATCGGCTCCCGCCGCTCTTAAAAACTTCTCCGCCTGCTCTATTTCCTCTGCGCTTGCGATATCAATCTTCGTGACGACCCCAACCTTCGGCTTCGGGAAGGTGCTGCCGTAATTCGGAGGGAACATAGTCCCGCCCTCTGTGGGGTCTTGTACCAAAACGATTATGTCCGCATCCGTAGATGTTACCATTAGCGCGCCTCTAAAGTAGCGCCTCTCCAAATATTCCCCGGGAGTATCTATCCCAAAGTTTCCCACAATATGCACGGTTTGGGTCTTATGGTACTTCAATTCCTCATTATTGATGCGCTGCAGCAGGGTGGTCTTTCCGGCAGCAGAGCGGCCGACCAGCATTATCCTGTTTCTTTTAATTTCTTCCTGCATAATTTATTAAGTCTTGGTAATCTTAGTCGGGGCGAATCCCATGAGATCGCAAAGCACGCCCATCACGTTCTTCAAGGCCACTTCCACAGCGGCCACGTCCCCCGTGATCACGAGCGACCCATTGAATCTGTCCACAAAGCCAATCTGCACATCCGCAGCCTTCGTGGCCACATCTCCCGCGATCATGGCGCCCTCACTAGGCGTAATTGTCATTATCCCTATGGCTCCGCTAGCATCGATAAGCCCCAGCTTCCCATAAAGTGTGGAATCCGGGCTTGCTATCACGTGAGCCAGCGTAACCTGCTTGCCCGGGACAAACTCCTGAATGATCCGTTCCTTGCCCTCAAACGTCTCTGACATGCCCACCTCCCTTTTTTGATAAAGAAAGCTCCTCCAACTTTGTTACTTACCAGAAACAAAATTCGAGGAGCTGCAGCGCTCTTACGAATACATAGGAACCGCAGCAAAATATTTTTCATCCCGCATAAGACATGCGAAAGGGTCCCTAAAATGCTTACTGCCGCTTTATTGAACTCTAGCAATGAACGTGAAAGCGACTCTCCGTGTTTATGCAAATCTTACTAATAAAAAAGAAACAAAAATAGGAATCTATAGAAATTTTAACAGATGTGCTACTAATTGTCAATCATGAAAAGCTTGTAACGTTAACATTATTCTGATAAGCTTTATTTATGAGGACTTTGGATATGGAAATACTAAAATATTACTTGATTTTTATAAACCTAACAGGCTTTTTATTAATGGGCATTGATAAGCGCAAAGCCAAATTGCACAAATGGCGCATCCCGGAAGCTACACTCTTTGGCGTGAGCCTCATAGGGGGAAGCATCGGCTCCATTCTTGGAATGTTTACCTTCCATCACAAGACTAGACATTGGTACTTCGTGGTTGGAATGCCCCTGATACTCGCTGCGCATTTGGCGCTATACTACTTTTTAAATAAGCTCTGAATATTTCTACCTGTACGGTTGCCAGATAATATCGGTTTTGATGCGATTTATCGCAATCAAAGCCGATATTATCTGAGCAACCTACCCCAAAAACGAGCAAACAGTCCGCGTTAGCGGACAGTAGAGCGCGAAGCGCGGGTTTGTGAGTCTTTTGGGGTGGGTTGGAAGTGCCGTAAGGCACTTCCAACCGTACAGGTAGGAAAATTTACAGTTGCTTCATCAGATTCACCATCTCAATAGCCGAGAGAGCGCAGTCATAGCCCTTATTCCCTGATTTTGAGCCCGCTCTTGCGATAGCCTGCTCGATATTTTCAGTTGTCACTATGCCAAAAAGGACCGGAAGTCCCGTTGACAGTGCCACTTGGGCTATCCCCTTGGATACCTCATTGCAAACATAATCATAATGCGAAGTTTGTCCCCGGATCACAGCCCCCAGGCAAATGATCGCGCTGTATTTCCCGGATGCGGCCATCTTCTGAGCGGCGGTCGGGATCTCAAAGGCTCCCGGCACCCAGGCGGCCGTGATGTTTTCTTCCAGCACCCCATGACGCACCAGCCCATCCACGGCCCCCGAAAAAAGCTTATTCACGATTATCTCGTTGAACCTCGCCATCACTATGCCGACTTTCATGTCCTCGCTCGCAATCAGCTTCCCCTCGATAATATTGACTTCTTTCATCTAAATTCTCCTCCCGGTCACACCCTGTCTAATATGTGTCCCATTTTTGTCTTTTTTGTAATCAAGTACTTCCTGTCGTATTCCTGAGGCTCTATCTCAATCGGTACTCTATTCGATATCCGAAGCCCAAAATCCCCAATTCCGTACACTTTGTCGGGATTATTGGTGAGTAGTCTAAGGGACTTTGCCCCCAGGTCTCTCAGAATCTGCGCCCCTACCCAGTACTCCCTTAGATCCGGCGCAAAGCCCAGCTTCACATTCGCTTCCACAGTATCTAATCCCTGCTCCTGAAGCGCATAGGCCTTCAGTTTATTTATGAGTCCGATTCCGCGCCCTTCCTGCCGCATATAAAGCAGGATTCCCCTGCCTTCCTTTTCAATCATTTCCATCGATTTACTGAGCTGAAGCCCGCAGTCACAGCGCAAGGACCCAAAAGTGTCTCCCGTAAGGCACTCAGAATGTACCCTGCAAAGCACATCCTCTCCGTCCCCTATATCGCCCTTTACCAAAGCCACATGATGCTCCATCGTGATATCGTTGATGTAGCCATACATCTGGAAAGTCCCATACTTGGTCGGCAGCTTTGCGCTAGCCTCCCTCACCACATGGCTTTCATGGATCCTGCAATAGTCCTGAAGGCTCTTTATCGTGATGAAGGTAAGGCCATACTCCCTGGCAAATTCCCAGAGCCTCGGAGTCCGCATCATCGTACCATTATCTTCCATTATCTCACAGCAGACGCCCACTTCCGTCAGCCCTGCGAGCCTCAAAAGATCCACGGTCGCCTCTGTATGCCCGTTCCTGACCAATACTCCGCCCTTTCTTGAAATCAGCGGAAAGACGTGTCCCGGTCTCCTGAAATCAGCGGGTCCCGTCTTAGGGTCAGCGCACTTCATCATCGTAAGCGATCTCTCCACCGCCGATATGCCCGTAGTGGTGTCCTTATAATCGACCGATACAGTAAACGCCGTCTCATGATTGTCCGTATTCTCAGACACCATTGGCGGAAATCCCAGCCTGTTCGACTGTGCATAGCTCATCGGCGTGCATATGAGCCCCTTTGCGTGGACAGCCATGAAGTTGATATTTTCCTGCGTAGCAAATTCCGCCGCGCAAATCAAGTCGCCTTCATTCTCCCTATCCGGGTCATCTGTCACCAGGATCAGCTTTCCTGCCCTCAAATCTTCAAGTGCCTGTTCTATGCTTGCATATTGATAATTTTCTTCCATAAATTCCTCAAAGTCCTATGACCTGTGCTGCCATCAAAATCCCATTTCTTCCAGATATTCCAACGTAATAGTGCTTTCTTCGGGACTTCTGTACTGAAGCAGCCGCTCCACGTATTTACCTATTATGTCCGTTTCAAGATTCACTAAATCCCCGCTATTTTTTGAAAGCAACGTTGTCTCGCCTCCGGTATGCGGTATGATTCCGACCCAGAATCCCATGCTGTCAAGCCCCGCAACCGTGAGACTCACCCCATCGATAGCAATTGAGCCTTTTTCTACTATGTATTTAAGCACCTCTTGCGAAGCTTCGATCGAGAGGATCATTGAATTGCCCTGTTTTCGCAGGCTCCGGATTTCACCTGTCCCATCAATATGCCCCGCAACTATGTGTCCTCCGAAACGCCCGTTTAAAGGCATCGCTCTCTCCAGATTTACCCTGTCCCCGATTCTGGCCCTGGAGAAGGCCGTTCGCCGCACCGTCTCAGGCATTATGTCCGCCTTGAACCCTCTTTCTGAAAGCCGGGTCACTGTGAGACAGACTCCATTCACCGCTATGCTGTCCCCAAGCCTGGTTCCGGGGAGAACGGCGGCCGCATCCACCGTTATTTCCCCGGAATCCCCTAATACGCTGATATCCCGAATCGACCCAATTTCCTCAATGATACCGGTAAACATCCGCCCCTCCTGTAATCGAGCAGGCGAAAAGCGACCCTACCCGTGCAAAATCCTGTTATATTTATGGTCAAAAAGCTCGAATCTACTGACTGCGAATAGCAACAAAACCTCTCAGTAGTATAATAAAAGAATAAAAAAAATCAAATTTTTTCTGCCACCCCCTCTTCCATTTCGTATTAATTTACAAAGGAGCAACACCGAATTTATCTAAGGAGGCACTAATTATGGATAGATCTTTAGTGTATGAATTGAAAAAAGGCATAAGGGAGGAAATGGGCACTATGAATAAATTATCAGATGATTTTCTTGAGGACGTTAACGGCGGCTTTCAGGAGACAAACCCCGCCCTCGCTACATCGGGGTTGGAAATTGCTTGTCCAAACTGCCACAGCACGAATAAGGCTGATTTTTCCAAGAGTGCATTAATGGACAATAAGACCAAAAGCGTTGAGTACCATTGCAAGTGCGGCGCATCCTTTGTTTGCTACGATGGATATACGATTCCAAAGAGTAATTGGATTTCTCTTTGCAAGAAGAAGGATTACTCATATCCTTTCGCATGATGCGGCTCGATAAATATCTTTCCGATCTAGGCATTGGCACGAGAAAAGACGTGAGGAAAATCATAAAGGAGGGCAGGGTGAGCGTTGGTTCCGTGTGCGTCACGGAGCCCGCTCATTCTGTCCTATTGACTGACCTCATAAAACTGGATGACGAAACCCTTGCCTATGAGGAATTTTCTTACATTATGCTGAATAAGCCCGCAGGGTATCTGTCAGCTTCTCAGGACTCTCGAGATAAGACTGTCCTGGATCTGCTTAAAGCCCCTGTCCCAAAAGGCCTCTTCCCCGCCGGCCGCCTGGATAAGGACACCCACGGGCTTGTCTTACTCACTAATGACGGCATCCTGTCCCATAGGCTTCTCTCCCCCAAGCGCCATGTCGATAAGACCTACTTTGTTCAGGTGGACGGAACCCTCTCCGAAAAAGACATTGCCGCCTTCGCTGACGGGATGGCACTTGAAGACTTCGTTTGCCTTCCGGCCAAGCTCGAAATCTTGAAGTCCAATGATTCTTCCTCTGATGCGCTCGTTACGATTCATGAGGGAAAATTTCACCAAATCAAACGCATGTTCCTGAGAATAGACCGAGAAGTGCTTTATTTGAAGCGCCTCTCAATCGGTCCCCTTATCCTCGACCCTTCTTTGAACGAAGGCGAGTATCGGCGCCTTACGCCCGAGGAGATATCTTCCCTGAAGTCACTCTAAGCTTAGGAGCTGCAAACAATCAGTCTAAGCATCTTTCGCTGCAAAAAGCCTAAGCGTACTAATAATTAACCGCATTTTCCTGTTAAAGCTCCGCTTCCACACCGGACCGTTTCACGAACCGAAGGAAAGCATCCTGCCCCATCTTTTGCATCTCTGCCAGTTCAAAGGTCATTGCGTCCTTTGGGAGCTCCACTCCCTCCCCCATCACGGGTCCGGGAGCCGTGCCGCCGAAAATCTTCGGAGCCACGAACGCATATATTTCCTGCACAATCCCCGCCCGCAGCGCGCTTTCATTCAGGGTCCCGCCGCCTTCTAAAAGCACGCTGTCAATTCCCTTATCACCCAAGAATGTCATCAAGGCCCTCATGTCCACTTTTCCAGACTCATCCGGCAGATTCACGCAGGTTATTCCCGCTTCATGAAGCGCTTTCATCTTATCAAGAATCGCTCCCGACAACGCAGCTTTTTCAGCGAATATCACGAAAGTCTCCTGATCCCCCGCTGTTTTCACGAGGTTTGATTCCAGCGGTATCCTTAAATGGCTGTCGCAGATTATCCTCACAGGATCCCGTCTCTTCGAAATTTCACGGCTCCTGCAATTAAGCATCGGGTCATCCGCCAGCACCGTGCATATCCCGGCCATTATCCCCATACATTTATGCCGCAGCGCATGGACCTTTTCCAAGGCCTCCGCCCCTGTTATCCATTTCGAAGCCCCGGTTTTCGTCGCAATCTTCCCATCCATCGTCATGGCGTACTTCATTATCACATAGGGTGTCTTGCTTGTGATATAATGAAAGAATATGGGGTTCAGCGCATCGCACTCTTCCTTCAAAAACCCTTGAACCACCTCGATTCCGGCCTCTCTTAGGATACCCGCGCCCCTCCCCGAAACCAACGGATTTGGGTCCTGGGAACCGATAACCACCTTGGATATGCCGCTTTCTATGATCGCCTCCGTGCATGGCGGAGTCTTCCCGTAGTGGCAGCAGGGCTCCAGCGTCACGTAGACCGCGGCTCCAACGGCGCTTTCGGTGAGGGAGCTGAGGGCATTCCTTTCAGCGTGTAGCTCTCCGCATTTCCTGTGATAGCCCTCTCCAATTATCCGGCCATCCTTGACGATAACAGCTCCTACCATGGGATTTGGATTCGTCCATCCCTCTCCCAGCCTTGCCAGCTCGATCGCCCGCCTCATATACCTTTCTTCATCCATAATCCTTTCC
This sequence comes from Lachnospiraceae bacterium, assembly GCA_017634175.1. Taxonomy (GTDB): domain Bacteria; phylum Bacillota; class Clostridia; order Lachnospirales; family Lachnospiraceae; genus NK4A144. The sequence goes on along the minus strand of JAGBNY010000017.1, from coordinate 7,390 downwards.
CTTTCGCGCCATCGCCGCATCTTCATGTAGCAAAAATAAACAATTGCAAAATCTTAGATTTATAGTAAATTTATAAATATTTTAAATTAAACTCACAATATATAGTATCAGGAACGGAATTTTTTATGTTAACAAACCTGCATAATAACAAAATCTAACAATATTGACAAGCCTTTAACTTAATGTTATAGTCCTATATCATAAAAATACTATATATAGTTTGAACGGGGGTAATGCATTGAAAAAAGTGAAAGTTCTTACGCCGGAAGAAGCAGCTCTTCTGGTAAAAGACGGCGACACTGTTTCCACAAGCGGATTTGTGAGCTGCGCATGTCCTGAGACACTTTCAAAGGCTCTGGAAAAGCGGTTTCTGGAGACAGGGCATCCAAACAATCTGACCTTATTCTTCGCGGCCGGTCAAGGGCACAGGGACGGATCCGGCGGCGACCACTTCGGTCACGAGGGCATGGTCAAAAGGGTCATCGGAGGACATTGGGACCGTGCCAAGAGCCTCGGAGATCTGGCGCTTGCCAACAAGATCGAGGCTTACAACCTTCCACAGGGCGTCATCTCCCATATGTATAGGGACATAGCGGCGCACAAGCCTGGCACTTTAACACACGTAGGTCTGTATACCTTTGTGGATCCCCGAAACGAGGGCGGCAAATTAAACGAAAAGACCACAGAGGATCTAGTCAAGGTCGTTGAAATAGACGGTAAGGAATATCTATTATACAAGGGTTTCCCCATTGATATAGTATTCATAAAGGGCAGCTATGCTGATGAATTCGGCAATGTGACCGTTCACAGGGAGATCGGACCCCTGGACGTCACCGCTCAGGCACAGGCTTGCAAGAATAGCGGCGGAAAGGTCATTGTCCAGGTCGAAAAGATCGTAAAGGGCGGCGGATTGGATCCGAAGCTCGTAAAGATCCCCGGCATCCTCGTGGACGCAATCGTGCTCGGAGTCGGAGACGACAATATGCAGTGCCTTGGTATGCCTTACGATGGCGCTCTTACAGGCGAATACCGCATTCCGATGGACGCGATTCCTCCTATCCCGATGGATGCGAAGAAGATCATCGCGCGCCGCGCGGCCATGGAGATTCAGCCCGGCTCAGTCGTAAATCTCGGCACCGGAGCTCCTGAAAAGATTGCCAATGTTGCTGCCGAAGAGGGAACATCCGATGATTTCTGCTTAACAGTCGAGGCCGGATCCATTGCCGGCGTGCCTTATGGCGGCACTCAGTTCGGAGCCGCGGCGAATTCAATGTGCATCATCGAGCACAATGTGCAATTCGATTTCTATCAGGGCGGCGGACTGGATATCGCATTCCTGGGGCTTGCGGAAACGGCTGCGAATGGCGACCTCAATGTCTCTAAGTTCGGCGTTCGCCTCGCAGGAGCAGGCGGCTTCATAGATATTACCCAGAACGCAAAGAAGGTCTGCTATTGCGGCACCTTTACTGCAAAGGGTCTTGCCACAGAGTGCAAGGACGGCAAGCTTATCATCACTCAGGAGGGCGCAAAAAAGAAATTCGTAGAGAAAGTCGAGCAAATCACTTTCTCGGGAAAATACGCGAATATGGTGCATCAGCCGGTGCTTTATATCACGGAGAGAGCAGTGTTCGAGCTTAGGCCGGAGGGAGTCACCCTCATCGAAATCGCTCCTGGCATAGATCTCCAGACCCAGATCCTGGATCAGATGGATTTCAAGCCTCAGATCGCAGAGAACTTAAAGACCATGGACGAGAGAATTTTCCGAGATGAGATCATGGGATTAGCGAATAGATAAAAAGACCCTTACGTTCAGCGCAAGGGCTTAAAGGCGCATTTTCGGTCGGGACAAGCCGGAAATGCGCCAGATATAAGAGAGGAGAAGTAACAATGGATTTCAACTTGACCAAACAACAGGAAATGGTGCGCAAGATGGTTGCAGATTTCACTGAGAACGAGATCAAGCCCATCGCAGCGGACACTGACCGCAATAGTGAGTATCCTGCGGATACTATTAAGCAGCTCTTCCGCTATGGCGTGATGGGCATGATAGTTCCCAAAGAGTACGGCGGAGCGGGCGCTGACGATATCTGCGGCGCTATCGCAATCGAAGAGCTCTCCAAGCAGTGCGCTTCCACAGGCGATATCGTAGCCACCCACAACGGGCTTTGCTGCGGTCCCATTATCCAGCACGGCACAGAGGATCAGAAGAAAAAGTACCTTCCTATGCTGACAACAGGCTGCAAGGTCGGTGCATTCGCCCTCACAGAGCCCAATGCCGGTTCCGATGCCTCAAAGGGCACCACGACTGCCGTCCTCGACGGGGATCACTATGTAATGAACGGCTCCAAGATCTTCATCACCAATGGCTATGTCGCTGATATCTTCGTTGTTTTCGCAATGACAGACCCTTCAAAGGGCACCAAGGGCATTTCCGCCTTTATAGTTGAAAAGGATTTCCCCGGCTTCGCGGTTGGGAAGCACGAGGAAAAGATGGGGCTTCACGGCTCGCCTACCGCTGAGATCGTATTCACGGACTGCATCGTCCCTAAGGAGAATCTCTTAGGCGTCGAGGGCAAGGGCTTCAATATCGCCATGCAGACACTGGACGGCGGCCGTATCGGCATCGCTGCTCAGGCTCTCGGAATCTCAGAGGGCGCAATGAAAGAAGCCATGGATTTCACAAAGAGCAGGGTCCAGTTCGGAAAGCCCATCTCCAAGTTCCAGAATACACAGTTCAAATTCGCAGATATGGAAGTCGCGATAAATGCCGGCAAACTCCTTACCTACTCTGCTGCCGCAAAGAAGGGCACAGGCGCGCGCTTCACGAAGGAAGCGGCCATGGCAAAGCTCTTCTGCTCAGAAAATGCGATGAAGATCACGACCGAAGCAGTACAGATGTTCGGCGGCTATGGATATACCAAGGATTATCCTGTAGAGCGCATGATGAGAGACGCAAAGATCACCGAGATCTATGAAGGAACTTCTGAGATTCAGAGAATCGTCATTTCCAGCAATATTCTGTAAGGAGGAGATATAAAGATGAAAATTATTGTTTGTGTAAAACAGGTTCCCGATACATCGGGAAAGGTGGCTGTTAACCCAGACGGTACCTTGAACCGCGCTTCAATGCAGACCATCATAAATCCCGATGATATGAACGCAGTTGAGGCCGCTCTTTCAATGAAAGACGAGACAGGCTGCGAAGTCGTAGTAGTCACAATGGGACCGCCTCCTGCAGAAGGGATGCTGAGAGAGCTCCTTGCCATGGGCGCAGACCGCGCTGTCCTTATCTCCGGGCGCGAATTCGGCGGATCCGACACCTATGCCACCTCCCAGATCCTTGCAGCCGGCATAAAGAAGATCGGCATCGATAAGGACGACATCATCTTCGCAGGCCGTCAGGCTATCGATGGCGACACGGCTCAGGTCGGCCCTCAGATGGCTGAGAAGCTCGGGATTCCCCAGATCACCTATGCGGCAGAGATCAAGAAGGACGGCGACAGCATCACGGTTAAGAGGATGCTGGAGGACGGCTTCATGATGATCAAGATGCAGACTCCGTGCCTCGTCACCTGCATTAAGGAGCTGAATTCCCCTCGTTATATGTCGATCGGCGGCATCATGACTGCTTATGAGAAGCCACTCGAAATATTTGACTATGCGGCACTTAAAGACGATCCCCTTATCGACCTCGACACCATCGGACTTAAGGGATCTCCCACCAATATCTTCAAGTCCTTTACGCCTCCCCAGAAGGGCGCGGGAGTTATGCTGGAGGGCGCCGACAAAAATACCTGCGCGAAGCTTGCTAATATATTGGCCGAGAAGCATGTGATCTAAGGAAGGAGATAATCATAAAAATGGGATACGACAGCAAGAAAATCGAAGATTTTAAGAATGTTTGGGTATTCTGCGAGCAGCGTCAAGGCAAGCTCATGAATACTGATTTTGAGCTCCTTTCCGAGGGCCGCAAGCTTGCTAATGATCTTGGCGTAAAGCTCGTTGGACTTCTCCTTGGCGACAAGGTGGAAGGACTCGCTAAGGAGCTGGGCTCTTACGGCGCAGATGAAGTAGTTCTCTGCGAGAGCGAGCTTCTCAAGGATTATACGACCGATGCTTATGCAAAGGTCATCTGCGATGTAGTCCAGGATATCAAGCCTGAGATCCTGCTCTTCGGCGCTTCCAATATCGGGCGCGACCTGGCTCCGAGATGCGCAGCCCGCCTTCACACAGGCCTTTGCGCAGACTGCACCCACCTCGATATCGATGTGCCTCAATATAAGGAATTCCTCCGCGCAAATTCCACCTTGGACGTGGATGGCACGAAATGGGATGAGGGCGACCGCAATCTTAAGATGACCCGTCCCGCATTCGGCGGACACTTGATGGCTACGATCATCTGCCCTCGTTTCCGTCCCGCTATGGCAACGGTGCGTCCAGGCGTCTTGAAGAAGGCGGCTCCGGATCAGGCAAAGGCAGACGCGGTGCAGATCGTCCGTCCGAATTTCTCTCTCGAAGCTTCAGACCTGAAGACCACGGTCCTCGCCGTCGAAAAGGCAGCGAAAGAGCTGGTTGACCTCATTGGCGCAGACTTCATCGTCTCCGTAGGCCGCGGCATTGCAGCCGATGTCGAAAAGGGCAAAAAGATCGCTGAGGATCTCGCAAATGAGCTGGGCGGCGTAGTCGGCGGCTCCCGCGCGGCTATCGATTCCGGATGGCTTTCAGCAGACCGTCAGGTAGGACAGACCGGGAAAACCGTGCACCCCAAGGTATATGTGGCTCTTGGTATCTCCGGGGCTATCCAGCACAAAGTTGGCATGCAGGATTCTGAGTGCATCATCGCAGTGAACAAGAATTCCGCGGCGCCTATCTTCGAAGTGGCTGACTACGGTATCTGCGGCGACCTATTCACAGTAGGGCCCATGCTCACGGAGGCCATCAAGGCGGCTAAGGCAGCGAAATAAGATTTTTAATAGAGACGGGCGGGTGATTGGCTGATTCTTCACCCGTTCTCCCGTCCGCTTCAATCATAGACTGCAGGGGTGACGCAAGACCGCGCCACCCCTAAAGCAATAAAATCAGGAGGATTCCAAATGGCTTTAATGACAGGCGAACAATACGAAGAGAGCTTACGCAAACTAAATCTTGAAGTATATATGTTCGGAAAGAGAGTGGAAAACCCAGTGGATGATCCCATCCTTCGACCCTCCCTCAATTCTCTTAAAGAGACCTATGTCCTGGCTCAAATGCCTGAATATAAGGACTTAATGACCACAAAGTCACATATCACGGGCAATGAGATCAATCGTTTCACCCATATTCATCAAAGCACCACAGACCTCATGAATAAGGTCAAGATGCAGCGTCTCCTTGGACAGCGCACGGCCGCCTGTTTCCAAAGATGCGTAGGAATGGATGCGAACAATGCCCTCTACAGCACGACTTTCGAGATCGATCAGAAATACGGCACTAATTACCACGAGAGATTCAAGAAATTCCTGCAATATGTCCAGGACAATGACCTCACGGTTGACGGTGCAATGACCGATACAAAGGGCGACCGCGGAAAGGCTCCTCATGAGCAGGCAGATCCCGATCTCTACTTAAGAGTCGTGGAGCGCAGGGAAGACGGCGTGGTGGTAAGGGGCTGCAAGGCTCACCAGACCGGTATCTGCAATTCCCACGAGGTCTTAGTCATGCCCACCATCGCAATGAAAGAGGATGACAAGGACTATGCGATTTCCTTCGCGATTCCTACGGACACGAAAGGGATCAAGCTCATCATCGGCCGTCAGTCCTGCGATACCAGGAAGACTGAGGGCGGCTGCCTGGACTGCGGCAACTGCACTTACGGCGGAGTCGAGGCTCTCACTATCTTCGATGATGTATTCGTGCCGAATGACCGCATCTTCCTCAATGGCGAATATGACTTCGCCGGCATGATAGTCGAGCGTTTCGCTGGCTTCCATCGTCAAAGCTATGGCGGCTGCAAGGTCGGCGTGGGCGACGTGCTTATCGGTGCCACAGCTCTCGCGGCTGAGTACAATGGCGCAGCAAAGGCTTCCCATGTCAAGGATAAGCTGATCGAGATGGTACACCTTAATGAGACCCTCTTCTGCGGCGGTATCGCCTGCAGCGCACAGGGCAGCGCCACTAAGTCCGGCAGCTACATAATCGACCTTCTCCTCGCCAATGTCTGCAAGCAGAATGTCACCCGTTTCCTTACGAAATCGGAAGGCTTGCTGAGGACATCGCCGGAGGCCTCATGGTAACGGCTCCCTCAGAGCAGGATCTGGACAGCGAGGAAGTTGGGCACTATATCCGCAAGTACCTTGCAGGCGTCAGCACCGTGCCTGTAGAAGACAGGCTTCGCATCATGCGCCTTATCGAGAATCTCTGCCTTGGCACCGCGGCAGTCGGCTACAAGACGGAGTCCATGCACGGAGCAGGCTCACCGCAGGCACAGCGCATCATGATCTCAAGACAGGCGAATATGGAGTCCAAGAAAGAAATGGCAAAGAGGATCGCCCATATCGGAGAGCCTCTGAAAAAGGAAAAGTGATGGCAAATGCTATAAAGCTTCCGGGGCAATATATCCAAGGTCCCGGGGAACTCAAGAATCTCGGGAAATATATAAAGAAGATGGGGAAGAAATTCCTGATCCTCTTAAGCGAAAATTCTAAAAAGCGTTTCGAAAGCATAGTCTCTGCTTCGCTCCAGGAAAATGAGCTGGACTTCATTTACGAAGCTACCGGGCCTCAGTGCTCTCTTCCGGAGATTGAAAGAGTGACAGAGGTTGGCAAGAGTGCCGGCTGTGATGCTGTGATATCCCTGGGCGGCGGTAAAATCATCGATATAGGGAAAGCTGTTGCTACCTATCTCGCTGCCGTATCAATCATAGTTCCCACAGTTGCTTCCAACGATTCGCCCTGCTCCGGCCTTAGCGTCGTCTATAATGACGAAGGCGTGGTGGTGAAAGTCATCTATTCCAAGAGGAATCCGGACCTCGTGCTTGTGGATTCGGAAGTGATAGCTGCGGCCCCTCCCAGGTTCTTTGCGGCGGGAGTTGCGGACGCGCTTGCCACCTACTTTGAAGCCAGGGCCTGCAAAGCCTCGGGCGCACGCAATATGGCCAGAGGGAGCCAGACCGATACCGCGGAAATGATGGCGAAGCTTTGCAATGACATCCTTTTCGAATATGGCTCGGAAGCAAAGAAAGCCATTGAAGAAAAGAAGCCGAATGAGGCCTTGGAGCATGTCCTCGAAGCATGCACCCTCCTAAGCGGAGTTGGCTTCGAGAGCGGCGGTCTTGCAGCGGCTCATGCCATAAACGACGGCTTCGCCTATGTCCCGGCTGCCCAGGGCGCAATGCATGGGGAAAAAGTCTCTT
>JAGBNY010000016.1 GCA_017634175.1 Lachnospiraceae bacterium | reverse complement strand
TGAGACACGCGGGACTTGAACCCGCGACACCCTGATTAAAAGTCAGGTGCTCTACCAACTGAGCTAGTATCTCCCATATGTAATGCAAAAAGCCATCAGACTTTTGCATGATTAAATAATAAATCTTGAACCCATAAGCTCAAGAGAACAGGGCTAGCTGGATTCGAACCAGCGCATACAGCAGTCAAAGTGCTGTGCCTTACCACTTGGCGATAGCCCTATGAAGCTCTCATAAGGAGACGCCACTTAAAAGGGTGGATAGAGGGACTCGAACCCTCGGTCTCCAGAACCACAATCTGGCGCGTTAACCAACTACGCCATATCCACCATGAATGAATCGCAAAAAATACGATGACTACTTTGAACTCGTCATTAAAATCCCAAATGACGCAATCCCCATGCACGCAGGCAATGTGCCTGCAGGGATTCGAACCCTGGACCCTCGGCTTAGAAGGCCGATGCTCTATCCAGCTGAGCTACAGACACTTACTATGTCCTTAAGTTAATAACAAAAAATCCTAAGAAAATTAGAACTCATCGAAAACGACCCGTTCATCATTGTGATTATACAACGCATTAAAAACTTCTAGGATTTACGTCACAAACTATGCAAGTATTTTACCACATTATAGATGCCTTGTCAATACTTTTTTAATAATACTTCTATAATAAATGACACTGATAATTGCTGTTTCGTAAGATATTATACGAGCAATTTATCCTAAGCTCCAGTAAATATCCATTATATCGTACTTATCCAAAATTTGAGAGCAGGCTGTTACCTTAATAGGAATTATTGCAATCCATATCCCGTCTATGATAAAATACAACAAAAATGCAGTCTGTAGGATCGATGCAAAATCGCGGCAGTCCTACAGTCCGAAAAAATGCCGCTGATTTGCGGCTGCAAGCCCCAAGGCATTATTTATGATAAGGAGGCAGGAATGCGAGTATTATTTTCAGAAGGACTCTTAAGAGAGGTCTGTTCAGCGGAAGTGAAGCCCATGGATGTGGGAAACGGCAATATCATCGGGACGGAAATAGATTTTATCCTTCTCCCAAACGGAGACAAGATTCAGTACGTCTATAAGGACTCTGTCCCAATAGAAGTAGCTGGAATGATGGCCATGGAATTCGTGAAGCAGCTATACACATATGGAATGGCGGATTTCTCAGATCAGCCGGTAGAGCAGCTTTAAAAGCAGAGGATTTCATGGATACAATCTATCACAAATTAATACTCCCGATTTCTGCATCGGAAATCGGGAGGTTAATCAGGGACAGATTCTAAACTCTGAATGCGCTATAATCTCCCTATAGCCGCTAATTCTCATTTTTTGCGATGGCTGTTATCACAATTATTGCATCTTCACCCACATCACCGGCCTTGCGCCCTCGCCCGCTCTATTGCCTACATGAGCGATTACTCCGCCATGATCCTGAACCGTGGCCACCCAGTTGCCATAGGAAGTGCCAGCCGAACGCAGCCACCAGAATCCCCTTCCGCTCCTGGGATGAGTCCAGCAGCCCCTCATGGTAGCATAAGCGGTAGGCTTCGCCTGCATCTTCTCATTCCAGTCCTGGACAGCTTCCGGTGCCGCTCCAAAGAGCTGCTGCGCCTCATAAACGCTCAGCGCGAATACCTTATCCGTGGTCGGATTCCCGCCAGGCAGACCCACGCCGAAGAAAGCGCTACTGTCCGGATTCGAATTATTCGTGTCAAGAATCATGGCTTTCTCAGCATCGTTAAAAGCCGATGCATAGAAAGTCCCATTCATCCAGCTTCTTAAATCCGAGCTCTCCCACGGCACATTTGCGTAATCGTGCAGATAGGGCAGACATTCAAGGATATTCTTAGACATAAGCATGGCCTTTGTCCCGTCATTCGCGACTACTATCCACTCAATGGGCTCTGCCCCATTTGCCGGATTCCCATCCTGCTCAAATCTCCCAAAGAGCATGGTGCTTGACGCACTCGATTTCTTCTGCGCCGCGAAAGCATTCATGCTGAACGCAGTGGTGCAAACCAAAGCCGCCGCTAGCAGCCTCTTAAAAAATAAATTCTTCACCTACGTACCCTCCTTAAACAAAAATGAGTTTACCCATGCACAGCCTAAACACACTTTGTATGGCGGCCATGCCAACTGTGTCCTTATCTTATACCACATAAAAATCCCATTGTCAAAATTCCGCTTATGCGCCCAGAAATGCACGGGGGGGGGAGGTGCTTCCGGCCCCCAAAGCCTCGCAAAATAAAACAGTCCACTATCGTGGACTGTTTGTTAATTCCAGAGCGGGTTGATCGACTAATACCAAGACTACCCCAACAGCCGCTCAGGCAGAAAAATTAAGCCTTCACCATCTGCGCGCCCATGTCGAAAGCCTTCTTGACCTCCTCCGGGAATACGGTCTCATGCCGCTTCTGCTTCGCCTCTGCGTTAAATAAAGACCACTCCCAGTCAGTCTTGCTGTAGTCCTTGATCTGGAGCGTGTCCCCACTTATCAATATTTCAGTAGGCCCAACAAATGTACTCATAGCCTGCTGATAGCCTTTCATCAGATTGAGATAACCGGCTTCAGGCGAATTGCAGGTCATGATCAGAAGCACTGGTATTGGATGCTCATTGCAGCAGGGCTTTTCTACATTATAAGTCAGATTCTGGAACATCAGCCTTTCGTAAAGCGCCCTGAAAGATGCCGTCATCTCAGACAGGTAATTCGGGGACCCAATTATCAGCCCATCGGACTCCCTTATCGCATCGAGGACCTGCGTCAACCCATCCCTGCAAACGCAATGCCCCTTGAATTTCTCCCTCTTGCAGCCGAAACAGGAAATGCACCCCGTGTACCTCTCAAGCTTGAAGAGGTCGAATCTGACTATCTCCGCCCCCTTGCTCTCGGCACCTTTAGCCGCGCTCGAAATCAAAGACTCCGTGTTCCATCCCATCCTGGGACCCGCGTTCACTGCTACTATCTTGCTCATTTTCTCCTCCTTTTTTCATAGCAAACGGTTTTCTAATCCGCCGAATTGCCACCTTGAACAATAATACCGCATGAAAACCCAACTTGCCAAGTTTCCCAAGATACCTTCTCAGGAAAGCAAGTCCATAAGCTCTTCCTGGCTTAAGGACATCAGGCTCTCTCCCTGCCCTTCCAATATAGCGTTAGCCAGGTCCCGCTTCTTTTCCTGTAAGTCCAGTATTTTTTCTTCTATAGTATCCTTTGCGATCAAGCGAAATACTGTCACCTGCCTCGACTGCCCGATACGGTGAGCCCTGTCCGTGGCTTGGTTTTGGGCGGCCATATTCCACCATGGATCATAATGAATCACCATGTCAGCTCCAGTCAGATTGAGTCCGGTGCCGCCTGCCTTCAGCGATACAAGGAATAAATCCCGCTCTGCAGTCTCATTGAAAAGATGAGCCTCTCTCAGCCGCTCTTCCTTGGGCGTGGAACCCGTTATCTTATAATATTCTATCTTCCTTTTTTTGAGGTCCTCCTCCAGGAGTTCCAGCATTGAAGTGAATTGAGAGAATAATAACACCCTGTGTCCCCCATCCAAAGCGTTTTTAATCAATTCCATGCATAGCTCCCTCTTTGCGCTCTCCCCATCGTAGTCTGAGAAAAGAAGCGAGGGATCGCAGCATATCTGCCTTATGCGAGTGAGCTCTGCCAAGACTTTCATCCTGTCCTTTCCGTCCCTGCCCATTTGCCCGATAAGCTTCCGGATTTTTACTACCTGGGCATCATATACCTTTCTCTGGACATCGTCAAGATACGCATAACGCACTTCCTCCAGCTTTGCAGGCAGGTCTTTAAGCACGTCCGCCTTAAGCCGCCGAAGAATGAAAGGAGATACCATGGATTTCAAGCGGCTAGTCACTGCCGCATCCTGCAGCCTGGTGATCGGAACATCGAATTTCTCAGTAAATTCGTTTTCAGCATAAAGGAATCCCGGCATCAAAAAATCGAAGATGCTCCATAGCTCCGACAAACGGTTCTCAATCGGAGTCCCTGTGAGTGCGAAGCGGTGCTTAGAGCGGAGTACCTTGACGGACTTTGTGACGGCCGCAGCCCTGTTTTTGATATATTGCGCTTCATCCAGGACAATGATCTCAAATTGTATGGAATCGTATGCGGCGATATCCCTCTTCAGGACATCGTACGAAGTCACATATACATCCGCCTGCTCCTCTTTACCTATGAGGGAAAGCATTTCCTTTCTTTGCTGCACGTGTCCAACCAGCACTTCAGTCTTCAAGCCCGGCGCAAATCTGGCTATCTCCTCCTTCCAATTATAAACGAGGGAGGCGGGGCAAACCACGAGTGCTGGATCTGAGTCCTTTTCTCCCTTGATGCTCTGGAACAAAGTTATCATCTGAATCGTCTTCCCGAGCCCCATTTCATCCGCCAATATCCCCCCGAAACCAGCTTCCAAGAGCACCCGAAGCCACTTGAATCCGAAGACCTGATAGGGTCTTAGAAACCTCTCCTGTTCAGATGGCACTTCGTAATCCGTATCCCTTATAGTGGCGAAATTCCGCACGAGCGCCCTGAACGCCCGATCCCGATTAGCTGTCACATCGCCCCTTTCCTCCATCATCCGATCCAGGTACAGAGCCCTGTATAGCGGAACGGCGGCCTTTTCACGGATGACCTCAATCGGAGCCACCTGCAAGTCATCAAGCATACTTAGTACCTGATCCACCCCATCGTGATCCGAGAAATCCACGAATTCCCCGTTTTGCAGGAGATAATACCTCTTCTTTTTTTGATAGGCACTTAACAGTTCCAAAAGCTCCTCAGGAGACAGGTCAGCAGTAGAAATTGATAGCTTGAGAATCCCGCTATTAAGGCTAACGCTCATCTCTATCTTTGGCATTCCCCGCAGCCTTCTTGAAAGAAACGTCTCAGTACCATGAACAGTACCAAGCTCATGAAATGTCGGAAGCGAATTCTCCAGGAACTCAAAAAAGCCGTCATTATCCACCTTTTTCCTATAACGACCCTCTTCTTTCTCTTTGATCGGGAATATCCTGCCTATATGCTCTGCGATTAAGCTCTCCTCTGTCAAGTCCCTGGCAATATCATTCCTAGGATCTAGCAGATTGATATGATTTTCATCGTATACGGCCTCTGCCTCCAGTATTAAATAAGAGTCCTCATAATCAAGGCGGAAATCAAAGGAAACTTCGGGAGGCAGGAGCGTCTCTGTCTTTTCCCTGCAATTATCACGAAAATTTACTAAATCCGCATTCAAGAGCGGGGGCAGGAGTTTTCTATAAAAATCGCTTAAGTGGCCAAGCCCCACCTCGAAGCTTAAGCTGCCCTCAGCCTTGCTCTGCTCCAGTATGGGCTGGAGCAAATCAAGGTCGCTCTTCTTCAAAAGAGCCAGGACCCTCTGCCCCTTTTCCTTGCCATCCACTATACAGTAGAAATTTTTTTCACCTCTATAAATTGGCGGCATGCGTATATCCACGCTCATCCCGGCAAAATCCTGTCCAGCGGCCATGGACTCGAAAGTCCTTATATCTATTCGGTATTGCCCCTTTCCCGCTTTCAAGTGAAGTTCCTCATCTCTTCCCCCAAAAGTCTCCCTGTCAAAGAATGCGGTATCAGCGTCAAGCAAACCGTATACTTTGTCAAGCATGCTGCCCTCTAGCGGGATTCTTATCGGCAAATGCGCCTTGACGCCTTTTTTAGGAAGAAAAAGATCCGCGTCATTATTGAATTTGCTTATTTTTTCATTTAATCCAGAAATCAAGTCAAACCATTTTTTGCTGCCCTCAGCAAAGTCATATTTAGAAAAATTCGCTTTATTATTCTTGCCGTATTCGAATACTCCCTCGCGCTCATATTCAATCATCAATCTATCCAGGTCGCTTATCGGATACATATATCTACCGGTCTGACATAGATAGAATGAGAGAGCGAGACCGCTCTTAAGCTTTTCGATATAAGGAGTGAGGAGAAGAGTGGCGATTTTTTTCTGTGCCTTGGCAGGCTCATTCTCCGGCTCCTGCTTTTCTTCATCGGAAAGGGCTTTCCCTGTTCTCCCGCTGCCCGGAAGGTATTTTTTGAATAATATTTTGGCTGTCTCATCCGTTAAATCATCCATGGGATGAGTATCCGCATAGTCCCACAGTGTGCAGAGAAGCTCCAGCATATGCTCGCACAGCTCATTATGCGCCTTCGGAGACTGGCAGTTGCAGCTAAATTCCAGTGATCCAGAGTCCATCTTAGCCTGCGCCCTGCAGGATTCATGGCCGAAAGCATAGCTTTTGCTGCATTTTATCGTTTCATAGTGATTACTCCATTTCTCTGCTGAAAGCCGCACATCCTCTTTGCTATCCTGCAGGAGCTTATGATATTCATCCACGAAGAAACGATTGGTGCAAAGTCCTTTCACAAGCTCCCTAATATTGAATTTCAAGAGAAAGCCCGCCGGCTTCTCTTTGTCCTGGAATACGCTCTCCACATCCAGGACCACCTTGCTGCCTTCAATGTAAGCCTTGCGGCGCTTACGGGCCTCATCGTCCTCTCCCTCTTCGCCATCTCCCATGAAATCTATCAATAGCTTTTCCCACCTATAGAACATGGCAGCCATATGGTTGCAGCGATACCACTCTCTTACATCCGGCGGCTCATGAAAAAAGTCATAATCGTAGTAACCGTAGCGAGACCTCCCCCTTCCCGTCCTGCCACTCCTGGATTTTTCTGCCTTGCTGCAGGTACAATATACAGGGATATCCAGCCAATTCTTGTTTTTCGCTGGCACGCCCTCGCAGGAAACCATGAATGAATTGCCCCCAGACCCTATACGGCAGGCACAGGTCTTGTTGTCATAGGTGAATTCCAAGATCTTTTTCTGGACATCATCCCTTTTTCCATAATTCAATTCATCCGCGCCAAACATGCTCCGCCACTTCTTGAAGGCCTCAATGTTTATTTTAGTATTCCTGCTATTTTGCTCGCTTTTCTTACCCATTCAACCCCCATCATCGCCATGCGGACTTTGCCATCTGCTGAATTTACTCGTACCGGAGTGCCTCCACCGGATTCATCTTAGCGGCCTTATTTGCGGGATAATAACCGAAGAATACGCCAATTGCCATAGAGAATCCGACCGAAAGAATCACTCCCCCAAGCGACGGATAGGCCTCATACCCCATTTGCTTTGCGGCAAACGCCCCGATTATGATGCCGAAGGCAATCCCGATGAATCCCCCCACCAGGCACAGCACAATGGACTCCACTATGAACTGGATCCTGATCGACCCATTCGTGGCGCCCAAGGCCTTGCGGGTGCCGATCTCCTTAGTCCGCTCCTGGATTGACACGAGCATTATATTCATGACCCCGATCCCGCCAACTAACAGCGATATCCCTGCAATGAAGGTTATCGCAAGGGAAATGGTGCGCATCATGGTCTGCATTTCTTCAAGGAAGGTGGACAGGCTGAAGCACTCAATCTCGAAGCTCTTATTCTTCCTATAATATTTATCATTCAGAAAGTCACTCACCGTTTCCAGGAAGCTTGTGACATCAGTGGAAGTGTCCGTCACCATGTCGAGCCTTGAATAAACTGCGTGCTTATGCTCCTGGTCAAAAGCCGCCTTGAGCGGCAGATAGAGATTGGTCTGCGTGTCCTCGACCGACGAGGTGCTGAAGCTGGAGCTTGAATCGTATTCATAGACTCCGACGACGGTATAATGATAATATTTCCCGCTTATGACGACCGATATCTGCTGCCCCACTGCCGCCTCGGTATCGCCGTCATACATATTGTTGCAAGAGTAATCAGATATTATGCAAACCTTCTTCCCCTCACTCTGATCCTTTTCCAAGAATTTGCGCCCAGCCAGCATGGTCAGGTCCTCGCTCTCAAGGTAGGTCTCATTCGCGCCGGTCACTGCGACATTGGCATAGAGCTGCCCCTTCTTTATCTGCCCGGTGCCGACATCCTCAGAGAGCTTGAAACCATTGATTTGATCCGGGTACTCCGCCTTCAATGCTTCCAGCATCTCATCCGTAATCAGGTCCTCATCTTCCATCTGCGTACTTCTGGGACCCCTCTCGAAACGCATGCCGCCGCCCAGGACCTCGGTCTCAGTACTTTTTTGCGAGACTCCTATGGTAATGTCCGTGGCTCCAAGGCTCGCCATGGAGCTATTCATGGAGGCGGTCATGGAGTTCCCGATCGTCATGATGGCAATCACGGAGGCTATGCCTATGATGATGCCAAGCATTGTAAGGATCGACCTCGTCTTATTGGCCCTGAGCCCATTCAGAGCCAGGCTTATATTCTCAAACAGGAGCATGCCCTGCGCCCTCCCTTTCCCCGATTATCATTCCGTCAGACAGGGTAAGTATTCTTTCGCACTCCTCGGCAAGCTCCGGAGAGTGGGTAATGAGCACGATTGTCTTCCCCTTCTTTTCATGCAGCATATGGAAGATATCCATGACCTTGCGGCCGGTCTTGGAGTCCAGGGCTCCCGTGGGCTCGTCTGCCAGGATTATGGCGGGGTCATTCGCCATCGCCCTGGCTATGGCCACCCGCTGCTTCTGGCCGCCAGAAAGCTCGTCCGGGTTGTGCCCCATTCTTTCGCCCATGTCCACCAGCTCCATCAGCTCCTTAGCCCTCTTCTTTCGGACTCCTCTGGGGACTGCCGCATAGAGCATGGGCAGCTCCACGTTTTTCAGAGCCGAGGTCCTGGATATCAGATTGTAGGTCTGGAAAACGAAGCCTATCTTTTGATTGCGGATGCTGGATAGC
>JAGBNY010000015.1 GCA_017634175.1 Lachnospiraceae bacterium | reverse complement strand
TCAAGCACGTCTGGAGTATTGGAATTGCTCCTTTCGCGAGTCCTCGTGTTCTCTGCCCTGCGGGAACTCTGCTTCTTTTCTGAGCCGCCCATGCTCATGCCCTCTTCCTTCATCAATTTATTAAGGTTCGTAGGACTGACCGTTGCGCTCTTCTCAATCTGCGCCCAAAGCCTATCCTGAAGGTCTGTACCTTTCGAAAAATCTGATTTCGTAAAAATCTGCTCAATTCTCTCTAATCCCTGTGTCATAACTGTCCCCAAATCCTTTCTAATGCAGCGATTAATCTGTTCCGCTGTGATTTTTTTTACTTGACCCTGTAAGTCAAATTCATAATTTGTTTTCTGTATAATCTTACGAACATATCAAAAATAATCGCCCTAAAAAGATTAGAAAATATGAAGTTTTTAGTAACTATCGTACCGCCCCACACCGAGCAAAATTTGCCACCTATACGATTGGCAGTGCCCAACAGCACTTCCAACCCCCAAAGACTCGCAAAGCCGCGCTATCGCAGACTATTTACTTAGGATTTGTGCGGGCAGGGGGTTCTGAATAGTTACGTTTTTGGCAGCTATTCAGAACCCCTTGGAGTTCATTCAATACGCAATTCAAGCCACTTTCAATCATCAGGATAATCGCTTCTCTTCATCACCGGGCTATTCGCTCCTATGCCGAATTCCTTATCCATCTCTTCCACAAAGCCCTTGGTATAACTCGCGAGCTCATTGGATATCCCGGACAATCTCTTCAAATTATTCATGAAGGCAATCTGTCCCTTAGTGCTCACTATGTCTGTAGAAATTTTTGCCTCCTTAGCATTCTTCATGAAACGGCCGAGCCTCTTATTCAAGTCCATACAAAGAGCCTGGGCACGGGCTGCATTCGCATAGTACCTGTCCGCTCTGGCATTATAATCGTACTCGTCCTCTAAGGAATCTGCCGTCATCTCCCTCATCAGGCTCTCCAGCTCGGTGATGGTCTGGCCAATAAGCTTCGGCAAGTCTCGCATTACATTCGTGCAATGCTTCTTCCATATGATGAGATCTCTCCCCTTATCGAGCAGGGCGAAATATGGGTCTTGGTACTCAATCCGCCTTCTCCTCACCTTCTGCACCTCTTCCTCCTGCGAGAGCCCTGCGGCCTTCACCAGTTCCTGGATGCCTATCTTTCGGACATATTCCTTCTCTTTCTCCTCTTTTAAGATCTTTTCCTTTTTTAATACCATCTTCCTTCTCCCCCTGTATCCTTCTCTGCCCCTTTAAGGCTTGTTTTCAAAATCTGTTTAATCTTTATTAATTATTGAAAATATGCTATAATAATTTCTTAATATATAGTTTATGTTAACTTGTTTCGATTGCTGCAGCAGATAGGTGGTTATATGACTAAAAATGAATTCGAAGCAGTGTACCGTGAAAAGTTTTCTTATGTATATAACTATGTTTACATGAGAGTCATACATAAGGAACTAGCTGAAGACATAACAAGTCAAACATTTTTGAACGCTTTCTCTCATCTTGATTCTTTTGACCCGAAGAAAGCGAGCGTTGGCACCTGGCTATGCCGGATCGCCAAGAACCTGATCACCGATCACTACAGGAGCAGCGAGACCCGCCTTACCAGCCCTACTGAAGAGTATCCGGAGACCCCCTTTGAAGATGAGTCGCTCTCTACCGGCGATGCCATAAATGACGAGGCGAAGTACCTCTTGGAGCATCTCACTCCCGAGGAACGGGAGCTGATAGCTCTGAGATATGGACTCGATATGAAGGTCACGGACATTGCGGAGCAATATGGCATCACTCTAAAGGCGGCAAGCAAGCGAATCCAGAGAATCCTGGAAAAATGCCGCAAGCTGGAAGTTGGACGGGACAACGTGCTTATCGCCTCGTAAGCTGCCATACATAGGACTTTTGTCACTGCACGCCAGAGGCGGCGTGCGGCCGGCGCAAAGGAAACGAATTAAATATCCAAAAGGCAGCTTGTTTAATTCGTTTCCTAAAGGCGCTTCTGACCCACCTCAAAAGTATATGTACCTTACTTCGGCTCATAATCGTACTCTAGTGCCAGCATCGTGAGGTCATCAAAGGGCAGTGCATTACCCTCAAAATTCATCACATCCTTATAAACATTTTTCAAGAGTTCTTCAACTGATTTTTTGGAGTGCCGATTCAAGGACTCCAACATCCTCTCTATCCCAAAGAATTCCTCATTTTCATCAGCGGCCTCTGGAAGCCCATCTGTATAGAGGAAAATCTTGTCCCCTTTCTTCAAGTCCCATTCAAACTCCTCAAAATCAACCCCTTCAATCACAGCGAGCCCCGGGCCATGTGAGTCCTTGCCAAGCTCGAAGCTTCCGCCAGAGCGATAAATCGCCGGAAACTCATGGCCTCCATTCGCTGATACTATATGCCCCGTCGATATGGTGAGGATGCCGAGCCAGACCGTCACGAAAATCATTGCGTCATTCCCGTCTGCAAGCCTGTCATTTACCTCCGCAAGGATCGCTCCGGGTCCCTTGAAATGCCCAGACTGCGTAATATTCTTTATTATTGTCTTTGCTATGACCATGAAGAGCGCAGCCGGGACACCCTTTCCCGAAACATCCGCCATCACGAGAGCCAAATGATCATCATCCACAAGGAAGAAATCATAGAAATCTCCTCCGACCTCCTTTGCCGGATTCATCGAGGCATATAAACGGAACTCATATCTATCAGGAAAGGCCGGAAAGGTCCTGGGCAGCATCTGTGCCTGAATATCCGTAGCAATGGATAGCTCTGTACTGAGCCTCTCCTGCTCCGCTGCCATTTTCTTTACCTCTTGGACAGAATATGCGATGTGATCTTCCATCTCGTTCATCGCCTTCCAAAGGTCCCCTATCTCGTCCTCACGCCTCAATTTCAAAGGCGCAAAAATCGCCCCCGATTCTTCCAAATCCGAATTTTGTCGCTCCGTATATCTTCTGGCAGCACTTGAAAGATCCATGATTGGAACTAATATGCTGCGTCTAAGCAGTCTTGCTGCGCCCAAGGCACATAGAACGGTCACTACAATCAAAATTATGAGGAAGGCTCGCAAGAATTTCAAAATATTGATCCAAATATCACTCACATTCACATCTATGCTGAGGTAGCATAGTACCGTTTTTCCATCTTTTGCATATATCGGCAGATTACTCGTGATGGCCTTCCCATTATTTGCGATATTGGTAAGGGCGACTCGATCGAAAGGTTCTCCGGTTCTCTCGTATTCTTCATAATTTAATTCGAGGATATCCCCTGGCACATATCTATACGCATCTGTATCGGCATCAAAGAGGATATAGGCACATTGCTTCTCCGGATCGAAGCTCTGCATCGTAATAGCCCCATATTCGCCATTTTCCCTAAAGCCTATTAGAACATTTCGTATTTTTGCATATTCCAGATAGTGCTCCAGACTGCTCATCTCTTTTAAGTAGATCCTATATGCAGTATCATCCACTACAAGCCCTTCTCTATCCCAATGCAGCGAATCGTACCTACGCTGGAATATCTCTTTTGACTTGTCTATAATCATTTCCAGATCATCCATCCGTATCAGAGAGCAAATGACATCGGATTCTCTCACAGCGTCATTTACATAGGTCATATAGATGGTATAGGCATATAAGAGGGTGGCCAGGAAAATGGCAAGGACACAGAGAAAAATGGCTCCCGCAAAGATTGTCCAGAAAGCCTTGAAATTCAGGGATTTTCTTCTAAACAAATTCATTTCAAATGCTCTTTTTGAATGACAAAATGTTCATCCCATCCTTATATTCGTACTGTAGGTCCTCCATGCTATTTTTCACCATGAAGATACCGAGCCCGCCGATCTTCCTCTCTTCTAAAGGAAGGTTGATATCAGGATCCTCTCTCGCAAGCGGGTCATAGGGCATCCCATGGTCGATGAAAGTCAGGCAGACCTGTAGAGGATCCGGTATGACATCTACTTTGATTTGAGCATAGCCGATTTTTGGATTATATGCGTAATGCGCAATGTTGACAAATATTTCCTCTACTGCGATGTCAATCTGTATCATCTTTGCTTCGTCACAGCCGATCTCATGAAGCTTTTCTTCCACGAAAGCCAGCACTTCTGTCAGATTATCTATCTTTGCTTCTATTTCAAGTTCATGCATAAAAATATCTCCCCCCCGTCCGATAAAACACCCATACGATCGTAAACCCCCGAACAGCAATATATGCAGATACGACAAAACCCCTTGCGGCAGCTCAACCGCAAGGGGGAGTTTACTTTTTATTCCTCAATCAGTTCGCTTGAGGAGCAGTACCGCCTTGTACGCTATCCTCAATCTTGGGATTTCCTGATGCTCCGGTGCTCTGGTCAACCCATCTTGCAAGCTGAGGAGTAAGGACTCTCAAGACAACGATCAAGATGAAGATTAAGAAGAATCCTATGATTGCGTTCTTCAAGGCCATCTTCGCCTTCTCTCTCTCCTGAGGCTCGTCTGCCTTGGCAAGCTTCACTCCAAGGAATACGCAATAGATTGCTGCGAGAGCCGCTACCACACTGATGATGGGTCCTATGACCTGGTTAACCAGGTTCACGATTGGCTTAGACGCCGCTCCAAAATCAACCTGTGCTGTCTGAGAGTTTGACCCAGCGAATACTGATAGCGGAGTGCTGATCGCCATTGCCGCTGTCGTCATCCAGACATATGGGCATTTGATCTTGTCGATGATTGTTGCTTCCTTAGCTGTGCTAACCTTTGCTGCTGTGTTGATTGTTGCTGCGTTCATGATAATTCTCCTTTCAGCCCTTGGCTTAAAAAATAATTACTATGTAAAGGTCACATTGTTTTTTGTTTTTTCTGTTCTGTGACTTTCTGTATATATATACGATTCAAATTCCAAGATGTCGCCATGTTTTTAAAATTTTTTTATCCCGATATCACATTTTCACTGATGCTGTACTTTTCCTTAAATTGCTGCTCCATCTGGCGGCTTATCTGATCCTCATAGCCTTCCTCGACCTCTCCCCTGTCATTCCTGACAGCGCCTGAGCCAGAGACCAGGATGACTTCCTTCAAATAGTCGTCCCAGGTCTCTTCCCTATTCTTCAGGTATTCCTTCACTGCGTCCGTCCCCTTTATGTCTCCGATAATGGTCTTATAGGCCTCAGACTGCCGCAGGAAACTCACCCTTTCTGTCCCTGACAAGGGATTCGCATCAGATATCCCATTGCGGCTGGTACCCGTTCTTTCCATCAAAGACCCGGCCTCTGAACGCTTTTGATAATCCTCCCACCATGAGGCGTACTTTTGATAGGGCGGCAGGCTCCTTATCTTCTCTCTTATAATAAGCTCTTCCAGCCCCCACACAGAATCCATTTTGGCCAGGCTTTCCTTTATAGCATCTCGCTCTCTGGTAAGGATCGGTTCCGCCCAAATAGCCGCGCCATGATTGATATTATCCACAAAGGCATTGGCAAAATCGTCCTTTGTCTGCACGAAACTGTCAGGATTCACCTGGGTAATTAAGGATCTAACATATTGATCGTAGGCCTTAGAAAGCCTCGCTTCCAGCTCCATGGGTGTTTCACCGGTCTGATCCGATTTAGCAGGCTCATTTGTCCCATTATTGGCCTTTTGAGCACTTATAGCTGTACTTTGCAGGACTTTATTCATCTCATTCGGGAATTTCAAATTGAAATAGTCCTGCTTGATATCATTTATAACGTCCGCCCTGTATTCTTCCGAAAGCTTGGAGCTATTTGCGCTGGCTGTGGCGGCAATGTCCGTCCCTTCCTTGGCGCCGAAGATCTCATCCGCGGAAACCTTGCCCTGATTTGCCGTGAAATCCAATAGTTCCTTATAGTCACGGTATTTCTTCGCTTGATTTGCGCTGACCAAGGTCGGAAGCACCTCGTCATGCATCCTGATCTCCACCATGATATCTTCAAGGTCGTCCTGCTCCAGGGCCAAAGTCATCCTGGCTTCCAAGTTCTTCCAATAGGGCTGCTGGCGAAGCCCATTCTTGTTAGTCACCATTGCAGAGCCCCCTGTCAGCTTATAGATAGCGGCAATTGCGGGCTTCACGGCAAGCACCCGGGTCCGAAGCTCTTTTAAGTACTTTTGAACGGACTGTGGATTCGAGTTTATCCCATACTCCTTCTCTAAAAGCTGAAGCTGCCGCAATGCGGTGCCTTCGTTTCCTGAGAAGAGCGCTTCCGCCTTCTTTTCTTCCTTCTTTTCGTCAGCAGTCAATTTAATATTCTGCAATTCATTATTCTTATCCAGGCTCGTCCTATATTCCCTATGCACGTAGTCTTTCGCCATCTGGTTCAAGTTCTGCATAAAGTCTGATACAAGGGTCTCATCTACCTCGTTCGAGCTATACTTTCTGGTATATATCTTTGCCATAGCGATATCAGCGTCCTTATATCCGTACTCAGCATTCTGGAATCCAATCAGCTTATAGGTATCAGTCCTCCTGTCATTGGGATAGATACGCTGGAAGAGCCTGTAGTAAGAGCCCTCCATATCATCCGTCACCTTCGCGTTCTTCAGATTCAGGATCTTCGTGCCGCCCTCAACGGTGCAGCAGACCACTGTGTCCGGAGAAATCAGAGTGAAATTCGAGGCCTCCGTGAGCCGTCCCGTGAAACGTTCGTTGCTGATGCCGGGGTCCACATTTACCTGGATTCCGCCCTCCGTTGGCAAAGGCTCTCTATCGGCAGAGTACCTGTTTTCCCTGTTTGAAGAGTTATTCTGAGTACTTTGCTTATTCTTGGCGCTTTGCTCCTCCTCAATCCTCTCCAGCTCCTCCTTTACCGCATCTGAGGTCTTATTCTCAGTGTCTCTTGTATAGCCCCCGGAAGTCATCAGTTGCCTCAAAGTGATGAAGCCCTGCTTGGAAAAACTCAAATCCAGCTTTGCCTTGGTGCTGTCTTTCTTCTGCTCTTCCTTCAAGAGCTTCTCTGTCTCAGCCACAGTCTCAGAGGGGAATCTTAATGGCACATAGCTCCAGCTATTCAAGTATTTGGCATAATTTGAATCCACCTTTGAAAGGTAATTCTTCATGACCCCATGGACGTACCTTTCATCCTCAGTGAATCCGCCTCTTATAACGCTTTCTACATTGAGAGAGCTATTGACAAGGAACCTGACGCCCGCATCCGTCCTGACCACAACCATGTCTCTGTCATTCTTTTTGTTTATTGTGCTTCTATAGCGAATTTCTGCGGCATCATTGGATTTACCAAAGGTGGTTGTATCGTACACAAACATATTTCCGTCCTTTTGATATCCCACCAAGTCTGCGGCGCCCTTATTCACATTACTGTCTGCGATAACCAGCACGCCTTCCTTTGTGCCGAAGAGGCTTCCCGCTATAGTTTCTCTATTTCCAGCCTCCTTGATCGTGGCTCCTGAGCCTCCCGGGAAAACTAACTGGAAGGTTGTAGGAACTTTATCCTTTTCTATTAGGCATTTTTCAGGTACGAAGCCACCACAGAGCACCAAAACAAGGTCTCTATCGCCTTCCGGAATAGCGTCAATCGCATCTCGGATATCCGTCATCGACTTGATTTGCTGCTTTACGCTTTCGTTTACGACCTCATCTAATAGTTTCCTTAACTCTACTATCTCCTCTACTTCCTCTCCATCCGAATCCTTGGACTCAGAAATCCGCCTCCGCATCCTGTCGATGTCCTCCATGAGCTGATTCAGCTTCTCAGCATTGAATTCGCCATCTTCGTCCGGAGTCACTTCTTCCAATTGCTCCCTGATCCTGTCATAAATCTTCTTCAGATTGCTATTCACCAGGGTCTTTGCGGCCTTTTCTATACTCTCGGCATTTTCTTTAAGCAAGTCCTTATATCCGCCCCTCAAATAGCCTTTAATCAGGTTCAGATGATCTTCTGTTAAAGATCCTCCCCTTCTGATTTCCATGTACTTATTTAATTGCTGATCCGCCTCTTCCTCATTCTTATAGTAGCAGGTGCGCTCAGTTTCAGGCATATAGACCTCAGCCTCAGCCAAAGTCCAGTCCTTGATCCCTGTGGATCTGGCATTCGCATTTGCTGGAAGATTGACCTTATAATAGTCCACAGGCGAAACAAATGGAGAATATACATCATTACTGGACAGCACTCTGAGTACATGAAGGGACTCATAACGCCCATCCCTGCCTACGTAAAAGGGATTATCATAGTTAAATACAGGAGTTAAGGCGATTTTCGTTTTTCTTTGATTGGACATTGTCCAGGTCTTTAAATTTTCTTCCAGTTTCCCGTTTTTATCCCCTGTGCCGCCAGGACCATATTTTCCCTTATACCTATCTTCCACAGTTATGGTTTCCTGAGATTTCTTTTCCAGATTTCCCATTGACGGGACTAGGTTAACCGATTTCATCTTTTTTATGAGACTTTCGAAATTTGCAGCTTTCAAGAATCCCCGAATATTTCGCCCCAAGATGAGCGCCTGAATCGCCCGGATTGCCCTCTTTCCGCCGAGCGAGGCATTATAATTCCAATAATCATGGAATTTCTCCGTGGCAGGCTCAGTTATCCCGAACCAATTCGTGATCTTGTAGAAAGGCTCCTCATCCTTCTCTTTCTCATTCTCATATTCGACAGCATACCAATTGAGCCATTTCTTATCATACTCACTCACTGTATAAGCGTCGATAATCTCCCTTACATCATTCGCTGTAAAGGAACCCACCCTTTGATTATAGAAATTCAAGCTTCCGACTATGATGGACTGCTCCTCATCGGTGCCGCTGATAAAGGGCGTGAAATTATCATATTTCACCCTAAGCTCATTTATGTAATAATTCTCATTATTCTCCATTTCCTTCCTGCTGTTAAAGAAGTGCCTATCAATGGACATCCACTTATCCAAGATATCTTTCGCAGCTAAATTGACAGACCTGAAAGGCACCGCTTCTTCCTGCTTATTTAAAGGCTGCCTAAAGGAAAGCAAGGTCATCATACGGACTTGGGACTTTGGATTCAAAGGCTCATCCAGGGTGAAATAGGTTATTGAGACATAGGTCTCATAATTCGTACCCATTGCGGCATCGGTAATGATTGCGCTGACCCCGGTCTTTGGCTCCTCCTTCTCGTCCTGGAGTCCGTTTCTCTTCTTCCACTCTTCGAAATCCCTCTCTTCCTTTTCCTCCCTTGTCAGCTCTGTCTCCGCGTTTCTCCCTTCATTGGGATTCTTGCGGAAGATCTGCTCAAGCGCCAGCCTTCTATCATCTATCTGGTCCATTAGCGACAGGCTTGCGACTGCTTCACCCGCGGCATTATAGACGGTGCCTATTGCGCTTTCATTTAATAGGAAGTATTCCTCTCTTTCAGGAACCTTGCTCGCAATCCCCCTCTCCTGGATGAAGAAATGTTCCTTGATTTCCTTGGCAATCGCGCTTTGATTCTTGGCGCCTGCAAGCTTCATCTCATAATAATAGGGTCTTCCTTCGGTCTTTGGATCGAATTCTATCTCGTAGGAATCAGCGAACATTACATGGTAGAATCCAGTATCGGGATTATAGGCCATGAGGACCACAGCATCGTACTTATAGTTATCAGGGCGGTTTATTTTTGTAAATCCCGTAGTAGGCACAAATCCCCTGCTTTTTCTTGGATCCATTTGATACTCTTTCACCTGTTCCGGAGAAAGATATGAAGGAGTCACGTAGAAATAGACAAATTCGCCCCTTGAATTGTAATCCAGTACCTTGAATGTCGCCATGGCATCGGGGATATTTTCCAATCCCGGCAGGATATAGAAGGCATTGTTTCCACTTATCTCGAATCTCTCTGTAGAATAATCGATTTCCTTTCTAGGTCTGAGCTTCACCTTTCCATAGCCTACCTCTGTAGTGGGTTTTTTTACGGACGTATAAGCATTATCCCTATAAGCGTCTTTAATGAGACACCCAGAAAGAGTCGATACGCTTATTGCAAACATCAAGACGAAAGCTATTAATTTTTTTTGATATCCACTTCCCATCATATCCACACCTAATAACTAAATCTGTAACTACGATTATGATCCGTTTCCGCAGCCTGCGGCCACCTTGCATCATGATACACCGCAGCAGCGTAAGTTGATGATAATAAAAACCCCCGTTTCGCTAATATGCCGCTGAAACGGGGAAGAACACTTAATTATATAATCCTCATGCTCCTATGCGAGAAGATGATTACCAGGAGCGCCGCCGCAATGAGGATCACTAAAATAACCAGGTACTGCCATAACGGCATCCCTCTCTTATTCTCGATTTCGAATTCATATTCTGACTCATTCCCCAACCTATCATAGGCCACTACTACATATCTTCCAGTGGCGGTAGCAGTAAAGATAGGCTCCGCCAAGAGCTGACTATTCCAATATACCCGAATCCCAGCAGTCCCATCCTTTAGATAGTAGCTAACAGGGCCTTCAACGGGATTCTTCTCAATCGGGTTTGTAAAATAAAGTGCCGGAGGGGTAGTATCTCTTACAAAGGACACATCATAATCGGGTAAGCTCGCTCCGCCTATGGGCTTAAAGAGTACCGTGTATTCCCCATCCTGTTCGAGATAGGTCCACCGTGGATTCGATATAGGCAGCTTGCGTCCATTACAGCGTACTTCGCTAAATTCATAGCCAAAGGGAGCATTCATAAGACTCATGGCAACAGGAGTCTTGGGCGTCAAAATCTGGAAAGAGCCGTAAACATCATAGACCACATTCTTCATGCCATTCCTGGTCTCAGAAATAAGCCTAAAAGCGTAATTGCCCGAATCCTCTGCATTGAGAGAAAGCATCTCTTCCTGATTCACGGCAGCCTCAATAGCTGCCTCCATGTCCTCCTCTTTCTCGCGATCATAGCCGCCTTCAAGATAGGTCGCTAAATCAAAGACCTGATTCAGCCTATCTCTATTCGGGTCCGAATCGCTGTACAAAGTCCCGTCCTGAGCAAAATCCGCTATATAAGCATCCTCTCCCATCTCAAGACTCACCGCATAATTTGACATAGCTCCCAGGGGCGCTGTCATATAGAAAGTAGCTAGATTCGGAAGCTGATAGACATATCTTGCATTTTCCTCATCGTAACTATAGGAAAGAGTGGGGCTTTCGCTGGACTCAATTTGAATTTCATCAAGAGAGATTGTAGGGACAAAATCCTGTTCCCTCTCCTTAAGCGCCCTCTCCAGTTCCTCCTCCTCTTCAGGCGTCAGGGCATAGTCCCGATTCAGGTCCACCTGAGATGGATCCAAATCAGGTTCAGGTGAAAGCTCGCTTTCTGCAATCGGTCCCTTCTCATTCATTGAAGCCGTGGAGTCCGAAGCCTGGACTTTTTCAAACAAACTTCCCCAAAAAGCGGACAGAATCACTATAAGGACCAGGCACGCCGCCTTTACAAAAGAGTCCTGAAAAGCAAATTTTTTCAAATCCAACCCCTATTCCAAAGCCGCCTGAGAGGAACTGCGCCCTCCATGCACATTCCTGCGCATAATCTTGCGCTCGCCCATCTCGTTCGCTCCCATCTGCTCTGCGCTAACAGCAGCCTTTCTCGCGGCATTTTCTATGGCAATGAGCTCTGCCAAGGTAATTCTGCGGACTAGCGGCCTATCTTTAGCTTTCCCAAAAGCCGACCCCGCCTTAGTCTTGGCGGCCTGCTGCGGCTTATAACCATTTGCCGCTCTCTTTTTTCTCTCTTCTTCAAGACTTATAAGCTCCCGCCCCCACATAGCGCGGTTCTTTGGACTGTCAAAAAAAGCCATAGTCCTCTTCACCTTCCTTTCGGCCAAGCGGCCGAGATTTCATCTTCCCAGGTTCTAACCCTTTATCTTTTATACGTTATCAAGCCTAAAAATCGCCGCCTTTAAGATTGATGTCTCATTGGATATTCAAGAACC
The DNA here is from genome assembly GCA_017634175.1 of Lachnospiraceae bacterium. Lineage (GTDB taxonomy): Bacteria > Bacillota > Clostridia > Lachnospirales > Lachnospiraceae > NK4A144. The sequence continues at coordinate 15,319 of JAGBNY010000015.1, read as the reverse complement.
TAGAGTAACCAGTCACATCGAAAATCTCCTTGACCGGTCCCGGCACGTTCTTTAGGATAAGCTCTCCGCCCTTCTTAGAAAGCATTTTCTGCATTGTGAGTACAACTCTTATCCCAGCAGAGCTGATATACGTATTCTTTGAAAAATCCATAACGAGGGAGTCCGTATCACCATCCACAAGCTTATTCAGTTCATCCTGAACCTGCTTAGAATTTCTAGTGTCCAATTTTTCTGATAATTCATAAATCTTTGCGCTCATATTTTCTCCTTTCAACCCTGCTCATTCTCCGCACCTGAAACTCCAATTTTTTCAGTTCTATATTCATAGATAGCTGTATTCACAGCATCCACGAAGCTGGAATTATTTTGCATTGCAGCCACATAGCTCTCTTTCGGGCTATTATAGAGCCCCTGCACCTGCAGGCCGTCGTCCACCATCATATCCACGGCCTCCCTCTCATTCACAATGCCTGCGCTTACCCTCCCGCTCTTGATATCTTCCATCAGAAGAGTCAGATCGTCATAGGACTGCATTGGATACTTATCCGAGCCAGATACCTGGGCATAGAGCGGCTCTACCTTTATCGTCACTCCTACAGTTCCAGTTTCCAAGATATTGAGATCATTCATGTAATTGTATTTTGGAGTGACTATAAACAAGGGCGCTGTCTCATAATAATTTGAAACAGCAAAATTCGAAAGATAGGACTCAGTGCTAGGGATCCTTCCAAACACAACGTCAAACTCCCCGCTTTCTAAACCCTGGAAGAGCCTCGCTGTATCGTCCACAACTGCGAATTGCTGGGATAGGCCGCCATTCGTGGCTATTCTCTGTGCAATATTGGCTTCGATCCCAGCCGGAGCCCCGCCAACGTCTCCCGTAAATCTGTCATTGCCATTGAGAAACCCCACTCTCAGTACTCCTGGCACCGCCTGCGCCTGACTATTATTCGCCTGCCCCCCGCAGCCCACAATCAGCGCAGCAACCATCCCCACGCAGATTAAAATAGCAACTGTTTTTTTCATCTCATGCTTCCCCCATTTTGCCCTAATCACACACCAAACACACCTGTCATGATGTCACACACTTGGCTAGCATAGCTCCGTCCCCGCACCTGCACGGTGCTGTACACTCAAAAGCGTTCAAAACCCAGGTATTATGCTGCCATCATGTCATGGTAAAAAGCTCTTCGATTCCCTCTCCAGCAATGATATCCACATTCGTCCTCTCTCCCGGAGAAGTGATCACGAAGGCGCGCCCCCTGCCGTTATTTATGATATCATCCTGCTCGCTCTCATTTATGGCTCCCGCATTCTCGTACAGCTTTATCAAGTCCGTCATATCGTTCGGAGAAAGCGGGAAGATGAAGCTGTACTGGCTGGCATTGATTATGGCAGTACTCTTCCTTGCCAGTTCTTCTGTCCCGACAAAGTCCTTTATATTCTGCGTAATGACAATCTGCATTCCATTATATTTACGAATACGCTTGGCCAGTTGGAACATAAAATCTAAGGCTATCGGATACTTATCGTCTATGAATACGTGAGCCTCGTCTATGACAATCACGATCTTCCTGTTCGCATGGTACATCATATTGTACTCGCGGTTCTTGATGATCTCATTGTCCAGCCATTTCAGCACCAAGAGCATCTGGGCATTCGCAATGGTCCCATTCTTATTCGCAAGCAGTGACTGGAAATCAAAGACCACGAAATTCTCTTCTGTGGTGATAGTCGCCTCGCCATTCCATAAAAGCGAGTCCCTTCCCCCTTCGGCAAACTTAGATATAGCCGCCATCAAAGTCCGAAGTATGCTCTTCGTATACTCATTGTCCGAATAATTCCTCTGGAAGGACTCCAAGATATCATCGTAAAGATCCGTGAAGGTCGGATAATCCATCGCAGTCAATTTTGAAAGATCCGTGTCTGCATCGATTCCCCTGGAGGTATACATGCTGGTAGTTATGGAATTCAAGAATTCCAAGGCCTCCGGACTCATTCCAGGCAGAATCTGCCGATAGAATTCCTCCAGGAATTGGAGATGAGCAGAAAAGCTAGTGACATTCTGAGTCCCTTCTTCGGATCCCTCGTCGTCCTCTTCATCATCCGAAAGAGAAGTGATGATATGGAAGGGATTCAGCCGCCCCTGGGTCGCGCTTCCCACGTCAATTATCTTTCCCTTTAAGCCGGCCGCCATCTTCGTGTACTCGTTCTCAGGGTCCAAAATAAAAATCTTTGAGTCCTCTGCCGCAAGCTGGGCCAAGATGCTCTTTGTCGCATAGGACTTACCAGAACCGGATTTACCAATGATGACAGTATTCGAATTTACCCTCTCGGAATCTCTCTTGAAGAAATTGATGAATACCGGAATCCCAGCCGAATTCCCAATATAAAGCCCATTCTCGTCACTCAGGCTCTTATATACAAATGGGAAGACTGCGGCGCAGGAAGTGGAGTGTATGCCCCTTTCATAACGCTCAAAGGCATCATAACCGGAAAGCGAGACCGAACTATAGGCCTCGAATTGCTGCATGAACATATCCGTGACCCGGAAATTCTCCTCCGCCAGGCTCTGCCTCACCCTCTTCTTCATGGCGTTAGGATCCGCCTTGGCAACCTTGTACTCCCCATGCTTCCTATGCTCCGTGAGATCATAATCATTTATCTGTACGAAAGTATTCACATTGAGAAGTATTTCATTCTCTCCCTGAAGCGACCTAAGTACGGAAGCCAGGGCTCGAATCTGGGTATCCAGGTCGATGATGCGGCTGGCCTTTCCTGTATTCGTCCTCTGGTCTCGAAGCTCTTCCAGCGAGCGGTCGATTTGACGTATCGCCTTGCCCCTCTCCACCGGAGTCATCTTCATCACGACCTTTGTCCCAACAGTATTAAAGATTTTTGCGCCCCATGCATTGCCCACCAAGACCGGATAGTCCCTTAACCTAAAATTGTGAGTAATGAGACCATCGTATTCAACGGTTCTCACCCCCACCTTTATATCATCCGGAAGAATCCAGTCCATGTATTGATCGGGAGACAGGCCATCGGCCTCCCTCTCGTCAAACAACATTCCATAATTATATTTTAAGAAAATTGCCAGGTCCTTGCCCTCTAGCTGGCTGCACTCGATATTATATGCGCTGAAATTGTCAATCGCAGTCTCAATCTGAGTCTGAAGCATCACCCTGTCCTTATGAATGAACATAAGGTAATGAAAGGGCATATAGACCTTATTCTTGAAATTGAAGTCCTGCAATTGATTTATCCTGTCCTGGATAATCCCGACGCGCACTGTCAGCTCCTCTTGAGAAAAAATACCATTCAAGAAGGAATCCTTTAATTCCTGGAGCTTCTTCTGCTCATTCTCTACGAATTCATCGTAGATCACCGGGCGATCGATCTTCACAAGGTTGATCGTCTCATCCTCTACCGCAAGCCTCAAAATGCCTCCGAAGAGGCGATCGATCATGTTGTCCTGCCGCAGTTCTGTAAGAAAACGAAATTCGACAGAAGGGATGCTGAGGACTACTGCGCTGTACTTTTCACCGTACGCAATAAACTTGCCATCAATCCCTGTGAAAGGAGTCACATCTTCTACCGAAAGCCCCTCTGGTATCTTATCCTTACCCGCTTTCTTCTTTTTGCCCTCATCTTCCTTAGGCTTCAGATTGGCATTCCGCTTAATGAAATGCCTGGGCCGCCCAATGAAGCGCAGGGCATAAATCAGGAGATGATACCCCTTATCATCGCCAAACGGAAAGACCAGCATAACGGTCAATACGAGCACTATGCTGGCCATGATCAGGTGCCCCGGCAAATTCGATATCCCGAAACTCATTGTGAGGAGTGCCCCACAGGAGCCGACGATCACATCCATGACCTCGACCCCTCGGAAAAGCTCCATTCTTACATTTGTTCTTTTAGGTATTACTCTCATGCTTATTTTTTAGGTTTTCTTTTCGAGCGAGAGGAGTTGTTGTCCTCAAAACGATGGCTGCCTTTAGTAAAATCTTCTCCCTCTGACAAGTCCAAAGAATCGTCTTGTTTGACCGGAGAATACCCTTGATTTCTAGCATCTGTATAGCTTTGAATCAAATCGTTAAAATTTGAATCAGAATTGTAGATATGCTGAATATTGTCGCCTCCGCCGGTCAATATGTCATTATAATTATCATCGCCGGTTGCAGTATACGTATTATGATAATGAGCAGTGCTATCAGACTGCCCGCCCGCATCCACGTAGCTGTCGCTTGCTTGCGCGCTGCCACTTTCGAAGCTGCTGTCTGCCTGCGTACTGGCCGCTACGAAGCCGCCGTCCGTCTGCGTCCCCGCATCTACGTAGCTGCTGCTTGTTTGTGAGTTGACATCAGCAAAGCTGCTAGAGAAGCTATTATTTTCATTCGAATCCCTATAAAAACTCTCATTCGAAGACCTATCGCTCGTGAAACTGCCTGCGCCGTCTCTCTCAGCATCTCCTAATCCATTGTTGCCATTCTGTCCTACAAACTCAAAGTCATCTAAGCCTAGAAGCCCGTCATCAGCACTGCCACGCCCATTCTGGTTTATAGAACTGTGGGTACCATCCATGTCGCTCGAACTTCTGCTTCCACCAGCTCCGTCAAGTCCGTTTAGGCCTCCCGCAGCGCCAAACCCATCCAAGCCATTTTGACCGCCTAGGCCGCCTTCTCCGGCCAGACCATTTTGGCCGCCTGCGTGTGCCTGTGTCTTCGATGAACCCTGATCCTTGAAGCCATCCGCAAATGCGCCAGAACCCTTAGCCTTCTGAGGGTTGCCGCCCTCAAAGGCAGAACCTCTTCCTTTTGCCTCATTGAAATGGGCGCCTTTGCTCTCTTTATTCCCATTTAAGCCGCCTAAAATATCGGCTCCCGCGCCGGTCCCGGAATTTTTCCCGGCCTTTCCTCTGCCTTGAGTCCCTGTGAAGCTATTGCCTGAGTCCGCAATGCCGCCAGAGCCCAAACTCGCAGCATTGCTCCCAGTCCCATTTGAAGTACCTCCGGTAACTAAGCCGGCTGAGCCTAATGTGCCGCCAGCAGCACCGCCGTCAGGACCCGAGGTTCCATCTGCAATAGTGAATCCTCCAAGTGAGTCAATCACGTTGACTCGGCCCGCACTGCCGCCAGAGCCTTTTCCTCCAGCGGAGCCGTCAAATTTATTCCCGTCAGCTCCCGCAGCCTTCTGCGCCGCCTGACCGACTCCAGCTACAGTTCCTCCTACCGCGCCTGCAATCAGGTTTCCTGCGCCCTTAGATCCAATAGAGCCTAAACCAGCCCCTCCAGAGCCATGAATCTGAGTCCCCGCTCCCGCGCCTCCAAGACCTGTCAAGGACGCCGGCGAAAGCAAGGCAGAGCTGCCGCCATTCGGCCTCTCCCCGCTGAATTTATTCCCGCTTTGAGAAGTAATCTTATTCGTATTAGATGAGGTGCCGTCTCTCTTGCCGTCAAAGGCATTGCCTGAGCCAGCGAGCTTCTTTTCCATGGCTCTTCCAGCCGCCTCGACATTGGCTCCAGAAATCATGCCTGTGACCCAGCCGCCGATCTGACCTGTGGTATCCATCATCTTGCCGCCGGCATAGGCCATGGCCTGCCCCTCAAGGTTGGTTATGAAGCTTCCGGCGCTTGCGCCTACGGCTCCCATATCCTGCTCGCTCTTAGCGGCAGTCTCGCTGAGGATTCCTGTTATTACGGGTCCTATATGCTGGACAGCATAAGCGCCGCCTGCGCAGAAAATCAGCGAAATCAAATAATCCTGAATCCTGGCTCCGGTTCCAGACCTGTCGGTAAAGCTTATTTGATGCGTGAATATCATCTCCACTACAGATAAGTATACACGCATTGCGACAATCGTCCCGAACCCAGCAAAGAGCTTTCCTATAAAAAGGGCGAACCATTTTTGGAAGTGTTCCCCATCGTCTAATGGCATCGGAGCCACAAACAGCGGCTCTACTATCAGGAGCACAATCACGTCGAAAATCCTGCCAATGAATACGAAGAGCACCATGCACATTATAATAGTGAAGTAAACGGCCCCAAGTATCCCGACCACAAAGTCCATTTTTCGAAACAGGAATTTGGACTTGACCCTAACAAGATTCGCAAAGGCCGGAACTAAATCGTCCTTATTGACGATGTAAAATTCCTTCCTATATTTATCGGATATCCCCATGTCATTAGCGACAGCACTATTGCTGGAATTATACTTAGCCGCATCACCGCCAAGCTTACCGGCATCCAAGGCATCGAGAGTCGAAATGCAAAAGATTATCCTCGCTATGCTGGTCTTTTCTTTTCCCTGATTCATGGCTAAATCAATGGAATTCAAGATTGCCCCGGACATGGCAAGCATAATCATTGATACCAAGGGAATCGTGATGAATACCAGCATACTCCTGCCCGCCATCCGCAGTACATGAGTCACAGGCTTATTCTCCCGTCCCCCGAGCTCCAAGGTGGACCTGATCGTCGCAAGGATCGCGCAGAAGAAGCAGAGCACGAGGCCTATCACTATCATCGCCCCGACCATCTTTCTGACAGTCGGCTGATAGTAGACCGCATCCAAAAGCGTCATCCTTGTTTTCCCTATGTAGATCGGCGTAAGCCCGCAAACGACATTGAAGCTATCCTCGATGCAGTCCAAGATGAGCAAAATGGCCGCTTCCAGCAGATATATCTGCATATAGAACCATTCAAGGATGGACTCAATGATGCTTTTAAGGACTGTATCAAAAATTAATTGGAATACACCTTTCAGCGCATCTCCCAAGACCTTGAAGCCCCCAGACAATAGATCGGACAGCCAGTTCCATATAGGATTTAATATATGTTCAAAGACCCAATCAAGGACACTTTGAAATAAACCAAGCTGCACAGCTGACATATTGTTTCAATTCCTCCAAAAAAACACAGCGCCTATAAAATATAGGGGCTAAAACATCTTTCATCATTTGCCTCCGCCTTTTGAATCCTCAGACCCATCGGAAACCTCGCCCCCGATTGCCTCCGCAATAGACGAAGCTCCACCTGTAGCTGCTTTTGCCGCTGCGTTACCAATCTGCTTTGCGGCAGCCATCATGACATTAGATCTCTCCAATAAATGAGTGGTTTCAGGGCTGATTATATCAATGATAATGTATTGGCTCTTCCAGGCCGCATAGCAGCCCCCTACCGCAAGTACCATCCTAAGTATCCAGCCCGTCACCGTATTTATGCCGTCCCCGAAGGATATACTGCCTCCCGGTCCGATCATTGGGACTATCACTGTGTAGACCCGCATTATGAACATTGGACCGAATGATGACATCGAGAATCCAACGAAGAGCTTAGTCCATTTCTGGAATTTTTCCCCATCGTCCAAAGGTATAGTCGCTACAAAGTAGGGACTCACGATGAAGAGTGCGAGCAAGGTGATTATCCTCATCACGGCCTGAAGTATCAAGCCACAAAGCACGATAATCATGAAGATAGTCGCAATGTATGCAACCAGATAATTTATCGTCTCATGATTCACATAGGTTATCGCATCAATCCGCATGAAATTCCGGCCTGTCGAGTAGTATTTCCTTGCAAAGTCCGAATAAAAATTATCCGAGCACCCAAGCACGTAGAGACAGTCGGAAAGCCTCATATCGGGGTTCTCTCCAAGCCGTATCACGATTCCAGTAATCGCCCCTGCCACCTTTATCAGCAAAAGACAGGCCATAGGCACCAAAAGAAAAGTAAGTGACGCCTGCATCGCTGATCTCAGCACTGCGCTTACCGGCCTCTTAAGCTGACCCAGAGAATCTCCCATGGAGCGGATCACCGCAAAGATCGTGAAGAGGAAGGACAGCACGAAAGCCCCGATCATTAAATAGAAATAAGCCCTTTGCACGTAGCTATTGGTGAAGAGCGCCTCCAGGAAGTTCTGATTCTCCATTATGTTCCCGGAGGAACCAGTTAGGACCCCATTCACATAGACTCCGGTAGTCCCTGCGAAGATATCGAAAATCTGCTCCAGGAGCCATATGAAGCTCAGCATCCCAATCCACAGAAAATAGAGTGTTTCAAATATGACGCCCAGAATCAGCTTCTTATAGACAGCCACTATCGCCCAAAGGGCAATTCGAAGTGCCGCCCCTATTGTGTTGTCTGCGATTCTTTGCATGAATTCAGCTAGCATCGATGCAAATGACAGAACAGGTGGATACATTTTCTAATCCCTTCCGTTTTTTGTGTCCGCGCAAAAGACCTTAGACTAAATCGAAGACCTTTTACGAGGACTTTATACTACCTTAACCTTTTTTCTGATCCGGATCATGTAGTAGGAAATTCCTCCTACTATTATTAATACACCTAAGATTGAAATTATCGCCGCTAAATTTATACGATATTTAACTTTAAATTTAATACTTCCTATGTTGCCCGCCTCATCGTAGGTATAGAGCACATAATCCCCCGGCCTGGTGACCTCCGTTACAATAGTCGGATCAGAAATAAGCTCATTTCCGCGGTAAAGCACGCATCTTACAGGCTGTCCACCGAAATATGTGATGGTTGCCCTGTTCGGCTCTTCCACGACTGCCGGCACGGATTCCTGAGTATCCAGGGCGAAACTCACCGCATGGCTGCCAGCAGCATCGTCAAAGGTAATCTCATAGTCGCCGTCCTCCCTCAAGTGAGCGGTCTCATCATTCACAAAGACCGGATAATCGACCTCTACCCCATTAAAACGAACCATCCTAAACGTCGCTCCCTGCGGGGCAGACAGCATCAAGGCATCATTCACTGCGCTGGGCATTATCCTAAAGTAAAAGGTCGGCTTGTCCCGTCGATACTCAGCCTGAAAATCAGGGTCCTCACTATCGATCACAAGGGCGTAATTCCCCTCTTCCTGGACATAATCCTCTACAGAGAAATCGGGAATCTCCTCACCATTCCTATACAGCTTGAAAATCAATTCCTCATTATTCTGTATCATGACCGTTTCATTGGTCAGCATACCGTTCGGCACGTTTGTATAGAAGTCCTGCCCTGTATGCAGAGTATTCTTATAATAACCAGTTTCTTTATTGTATTCACTCTCAAAGAGACTATTAACGGTCTTATTATCGGGTTCTTCTATATCCGGCAGAGGAATTTCATCCGCCGAAACCTCTTCCACGGGTATTTCTTCGGGTTCAAAATCCGATTCATCGTACACATAATCATCAGGAATCATGTCCTCTGGGAGATCCGAGGTACTCACAGTCGATACAGGCTCTGTTGTCGTCTCTTCCTCTTCTACTTCAGAGCCTAAATGCCCATGGACTCCCTTCCCATACTGTATGCGGAAACGGAATTTTGCCCTCGACACGGTTTGATTCGAAAAAGAGGTAAAATCCTCCTCTGTATTCACGACATAGAGGGTAAGCACATAGGAACCCTCTTTTTCAAGGACATCATTAGAGGCGAATCTCACCTCTTCTCCGTCCCTTTTCAATGAAATCCCAACTCCCTTCGGGATATCGATCGTGACAGGCCTATTCGTGATCCCGCCATTCCTGACATTGGCGAAAATCGTATAGTTCTCATTCAAAGTCTCTTCATAGACTCTGTAATCCTCATGATAAAGCTCCGATAGTTCGGTATCCTGCACGACCGGGCCCTTGACTGCAGTCTCCATCCTCTGCATCAATTGGTCAGTCGTTATCTGTCCATTCTGAACGCTGCTGGAACTGGAATTTGACCCGGTGCTGGAGCTGCCCGAATTGGCACTCGAATTGCTCCCTGAAGAGCTGCCGGAATTCGAGGAACCAGATGATGAGCTGCTAGACCCATAGATGGCTCTCAGCGCATCGTAGAGACTTTGCCCCGCGCTGCCTCCTTCGGAGGCCCATGCCGGGACAGTTCGAGAAAAAGCTGCGAGTCCAAAGGCTCCAGCTAAAATTAGTATCTTCCATCTGCTTAAGTCAGATAGAAATTCACCCTTAATCTTCTTAAACATAATCAAAACGCAGCTTTCTCTTCATCTTCAAAGTCTATTTCATCTCTCTGCTGGTCTTCGACTAAGCCGTCATCCGAACTCAAATCATTGGGCTTCAAATCTTCAAATCCATCATCCATTAAATCCATGTCATCGGACTCCGAATCATCTGGATCCAGCAAATCATCATCTGAATCCAAATCCATCTCATCCAAATCCCCATCTATGCCCGAGTCCGAATCCATCTCACCCGACTCTTCCAAATCCGATTCTGAGGACTCCGCCTCTTCTTCTATGCCGCTCTCCTCGAAATCCGATAATAAGTCCTCTTCCAGGGACTTCACCTCTTCCTCATCCGGCACATCATCTGAATCCAAATCATCCTCGAAGAGATAGCTGTAATCATCATCTTCTTCGTCCTCATCATCAATATCATCATCGGAATAGTCGCTGGGCGTATCTATGCCGCTATCCGCATCTTCGTCCATGTCATCCAGATCCAGCAAGTCATCATCTCCTTCATCCAATGAGTCATCATCCTCATCAAGCTCATCCAGGAATCCATCCTCGTCCTCATCGTCCTTGCCGCGCTTCTCCTTTTCCTCTTCGGGCTCATCCAGGATCAGATAATTCCTCTCATCCAGATCATAAAAAACTTCATCCCCGAAAAATACATTTGAACGGACATCAGTCAAGTCCATCTGACCCATTTCATATAAGGGGCATTTATAGGACGGAGTAAATTTCGTCATCAAAGGGAAATTATTAAAGGTGACGACAATTGAGTTTCCCGTGCTCTTATGGTTATTCAGCCTTGTCAAGTCCGAAGGATAGATCAGCGGACGCACCTGAGTCTGGCTAGAAACATTGATATTCCCGGACTTATCTTTCAGACCCGTGGATGTGCTCTGGGTGCGAACCGTCATATTCCCGCACATCTTGGAGAATTCCTCGCAGGTCGGAATATCATTGGAACCGATGAAAAGCTTGATACCGCAGTTACCCTTGACGATATCAGCGACCGTTTCACCGTATACATTCTTCAACTGAGCGAAGGACTGGACGATCATCTCGAACCAGATCTTCCTGGACCTACCAACTGTGATCATCTTGTCGAATTTATCGATCTTCGGCATGTTTCCGAATTCATCGAGAAGGAAGAAAACGTTCCTAGGAAGGGACAGATCTTCCCTCGCTGATGCGACCTTTATTAGGGCCTTATAGATACAGAGGATGAAAACAGCCGCAAGAGCGTGCCTCGTGTCCTTTTCATCGGGAATCTTCAGGAAAAGAGCCGTAGGGCGGTCAGCGAATTCCGAAGGCACGATGTCCGTTGCGCTGGTCAGGGCGCAGAGTCCCTCGTCATTGAACATAGAGAGCTTATCGAAGGCAATACTCATATACGAAGAAAGGGTCTGATCCGCCGCCGAAAGCACCTGCCTGGAAAGTCCAACTGCCTTTGAGAGCTTAGAACGTCCCTCAAAGAAGTCCTTCAAGGTCGCAAATTCGTTCTCTGAATTCGAGATTGCCTTATTAATATTATAGAAACAGAATTTCTCCTTTGTCATCTCCAGCTTGGGGTCCCCGGAATCCTCCAGCATAGCAAGCGCAGTCGCCATGATGATGGATCTCGCGCCCTTTTCCCAGACCGGGTCCTTCTCGTTCTCTATGGGGCAGATGACGGAAATCAGGTCATTCAAGTCCTCATAGCACTCGTCAAAGAGCTTCTGCTTCTCAATCCTGGCCTTATTTATGAGGTCGATCCGGACAGCGTATGCCACGCCCTCCCATTCATACCAAGGCTCCCCATCCTTGAATTGGCTCTTGTCGTGCGCCAGCTTAAAGTCCGGATAATCGTTAATGGAGTCTAGATGCTCCATTATGTCGTCACCCTTGGTCAGATATTCCTGATAAGTATCATAAATAGACCCCAGGGGATTCCACCTGAAAGAACTGTAGGGATCTCGAAGATCCAAAACCATGCACTTATAGCCATTTTCACTTAGGAGCTTGGAGTGCATCTGGAAAAGCTCACCCTTCGGGTCCGTACAAATCATCGAAGACCCGGCCTTAGCCCTTCCGAGTATCTGCACCACTGGATTCACGAAGGTGGTGGTCTTACCTGAGCCAGTAGCACCGATAATGATTCCGTGCGCAGGAGGGATGATATTGATATCCATGTCCTTCTTCTTGCTGTTGTAGACGGCCTTCAACGGGATTCCATCCTTCGTAAGCTCAGAAAGCTTTGAAAATTCCGTATGGGGGAAAAGCGTGTCTCTTTCCTTGTCCTCCATCCAGCGGGAATTCTCCAGGGCGCCTTCCACCCTCTCAGCCTTCCCGCCAAGCATCCTCTTAGAGGCCTTCAGGATGCCGCCGGTTCCGTATATCATATTAAGGACCAGGATAATCACGACCTCAGTAAAGCCGTAGACCACCATCTGCGGACTCAGGAAATCCCAAATCGTGGCTCCCTGCAGATTGAAGCCGACCCCTCTTATCCCATTTTCCACGGCTAGAAAGAGAGCCTCCGTGATAAGCCCCAAAACAATGGTCCCAATGATCACGAATGGAATCCATTTTATGACAGATTTTATGCTATCAGCCATTTCGTCTCGCATAATGACCTCCTTTAACCACGCTTAGGAAAGAGTTTCCCCAGAAACCTCCCGGCTATCATTCCTTCTATTATACACCTTATAGGCAAAAATTAAAGAAACGAGCCCAAGCAGCCCCAAGAGGGCAATCATCCATTTATTCTGCCTTAGAGCCTCCTCGGAACCCGGAAAAAAAACATAGATATGCCAAAGTACGGATGCCGGGAGATTGAAGCCCACGTGCATCACTATGGCATAAAAGATATTATTCTCCTTGATTGCAAGCTTTCCGATTATAAATCCCATTATAAAGGCATAGAGGATCCAAATAGAGGTGCCGTGCATGAAGGCAAAGACCAGGCTCACCGTAAGAAGAGCCCATTTTTCGCCCCAATGAGGCAGGAGCCTATTCAGCATATAGCCCCGAAAGATAACCTCTTCCACTATGGGCGTGAAAAAGGTGTTCACAAGCACTCCCAAAAGGACACTCCAGCTCCGGTATAGCCCCTCTATGCTATTTTGATAAGTCGCAATCGGGCCTATTTTCGGCAAAAGCGATATCAATGAGGATATGGCGATGGCCGCCCCTACGCCGAAAACGACCGATAGCAGCGCCTTTTGGAGACTCAAATCCTTCAAATTGAGGGACGCATCTCCAAAAAAGGTGCTGCTTCTTTTCTTAGAATATCGCTTCAAGATAAAAAACGTGACGAAGACCCCGAGCGAATTATAGATATTCAATTTTTGCCGCAGATATTCCTCGTGGCTCAAAAACGGATAAATCAGCGTTGAAGAAATCACCACTAGTCCGATCGTCACCCCGAGGTATATCAGGAGAGGGACTATCGACGGGAAGAAATACCTTAAGAATTGGAAGGCTCCGTGCTCCGCCATTTCCCGATTCTTCCCAGTCGCTTCCTCCTCACCCCTTAGATTGTACTTCAATTTCATATTCAAGCAGAGTCCTTAGTTCCTTGGATACCGGCTCCCGCCATTGAAAGAAAAACCTTGGCACCGAGCCAGATTACTGAAGAGGGCTCCGGCATGGATACCTCATAGGGAAAGACCGGTATGAGATTTACAAACATATTCACCATTGCGAATCCCCCTATGACCGCCGTGAGACAGACGATCACGGTCCTGTTCATTCCCACAGCCAGCTTTGCCACAACTACCGCGAGAACCGCTGAAGCCACAGTTATTATTATCCCGTTCAGTGCTTTTCCAAAATTCAGACGGTTTCCCAAATAAGCCTCTACATAGACCGGGAAATTCACCAGACCGAATTGCAGGACAGCTACAAATACTCCTGCGAGATATATCTTATATGTCACAGTCCCTATCACGAGCCCCAGAAATACCTCTGTCATAAGCAGCATCTCATTATTCCAGCCCAGATTCCCAAAAAGCAGATAGGCGACGCGGAATCCGAAGATGAAGCCCAGGCCCGATAGAATCATCTTATAAATCTTATAGCCTTCCATGCAGCAATAGCCCGCAATTATTATCCCTACAACATAAAAGAGAGGGCCATCTTTAAAATCCAGATTCGCAAATATAGCAATGAAGCTATCTATTGCATTTTTCCATTCAGGTGACATTTTTTACTGCCCTCCCATCATTCCCATGCCTTTCCCCTTCGACATTCTTTTTCTATTCTCAAGCCTCTTGATCTTTGCTTCCTTGATAAGCTGCTTTCTATCCTTGACTGCCTCATTCCCGGCAGCCTTCTGCCTCTTCCTTTCAAGGCTATTTTGATAATTACTCAGCTTATTCAGCTTTCCTATCCTATTATTGGTACGAAGCCTCCCATTCACATTGGCAGCTTCCTTTCTTGCAGCCTTTACATCGGGATTCTTGGAAGCTTTTTTGCTGTCCCGGAGGAATTCATTTGCCGACTTATAGAGATTCACATACTCACGGCTAAATGAGTTATGAGCCCTTTTATTCTCTCTTTGGCTTTTCTGGAGATTCGATATCGCCTTCTGGAATCGCCTTGCGCTCTCCCCAGCCGCTCCCGGAGCCTTCCCGGCCTTCTCAGCGGCCTTGCGCATTTTTTCAAGCTGGCTATTATTGAACCACTCTATGCCTCGGACGCTATTCCTACCAATTTTCTGAGGACGTGTCCCTACATTTCTTTGGATATCATTCCCCTCGTTCTGAGATTGAGTCTGTGCGTCCCGTGTACGGGGCAAAGAATGTTGGGGCTGCGATTGCTGAATGCTCTGCGAACCCTGTCTCGCTCCCTGGATAGCCTGGAAACCCTGCTGACCCTGCCCCATGCCTTGGACGGTCTGGAAAGCCTGCTGGGGTCCATTCCCTCTCAGGACCTGGACCTCTCTCCGAAGCCCCTGGATTTCCTGGCTCATGGCATTCATGGCCGCCATTATCTGCTGCAAATCGCTATTCATGGCGTTCCCGAAGCCCTGCTGACCTGCCATTCCACCAGCGAAGCCCTGCTGTTGCCCCGCCATGCCGCCGCCAAAGCCCTGCTGCATCCCATTCCCAAGAGACCCCTGCTTCATCTTCACGATCTCAGCTTGAAGTCCCTTCAAAGACTCTCCGAGGGCTTTCACCTGTTCAGTAGTGCTCTTCGACTTGTCCTGGGCATGCGCCTTTTCCTCGGCTTGCTTCTTCTCAGCCTCAGCCGCCTTATGGATATTGTCCTTTGCCATCCTATGTCCATATCTATAGCCTTCCACTATCTTCAAAGGAAAATATACCATCAGCTTCAAAAAGTCCGCAGGCCCGCCGAATTCCTTGGGCTT
>JAGBNY010000014.1 GCA_017634175.1 Lachnospiraceae bacterium | reverse complement strand
TGATATGAGGAATGTTTTCATCATCAACCGTATTCATCATCCAATAATCGAATTAAAATTTTCGAAATTTCGTCTCCTAGGCAATTATATGCTTTTCCAATAATTTTTAGTCACTCAATTTATATATCAAACGCTTCCCAAAGTACCTTTTCCCTCTATTTCACGAACCTCTCTATCCTGCAGCTATGGGTCTTGTCCTCTGGGTCGTAGCTTATCCCAATGAAGAGCAGACTCCCGCTGTACTTGTCTAGCGACCTGAAGTATTCCTTGCGCCTTATCTGATCCAGTGCGGACTCTGGCGAGTGCTTCCTCTTCAACTCTACTATCATTGCTGGGATATCAGGCACGAACGGAATATATGTCAAATCGGCGAAGCCCTTCCCTGCGGTCATTTCCTTTACGACCGTGTACTTATTTAGGGCATAGATGTAGCTTAGGTAGATCGCGCTCTGCAGGGCATCCTCGTTATTGAAGCTCCTGTTGCTCGTGACATTTATGTGGCTATTATGGAGCGCTCTCGCGACCGCCTCCCGGTCCCCCTCCCAGGTATATTCCAGCAGCCTCTTCGATTCCTTCACTATCCTGTCCGTCTCCTCGTAGCCATCCACCGTCGAGATTGATCTCAACCACTCCATACGGACTTCTTTATTTGGTACCCAGCAGGTCCCATCTTCCTTCAAATATGCGAGATAGCCCAGATGTATTAGACAAGTGAACACCTCATCCTTCGTCTTGAAATCATTCATCGTGTTCAGGTACATATCCACATCTACATTCACGGCGCCGCCAGCCAACATCCTTATGACATCATCCCTCGTGCCCTCGAAATTCATACGGATCAAGTCAGAAATGGCCTCGTAGCTGGATGTCTTCCCCCAGTAATTCCCGAAATCTTTGTTTTTCATTGACTTCATTACCGACTCGGGGCTATAGATCTCAATCCCTTTCTGCCTGTAGCCATCGTACCATCTCCTGCACTCCTCGAAGTCCATCCCATATTCCCCGCAGAGTTTCTTCACTTCCGCCTCAGTGAATCCGACATACTCCGCAAATTCGCCCATGCTCACCATGGTATATTCATCAAAATTATTCAGCTTGGACTGCACCTTGTCCCTAACGACCGGGAGTATGCCTGTAAGATAGGCCAGGGATATGGCTGGCTTCAACGCATTGCTCTTGAAGAGCCCGTTTAGGAATTCCAGATACTCATCGAATAAGACATGGCCCACCCTCTCCCTCACCAGACAGTCGTATTCATCGATTATGATTATGAAAGTCTCCTTTTTCTTTGCATAAATCTTTAGCAAGCACCTCGCAAGGGAGTCTTCTTCCAAGAGATCTACATCCGTGAATTCTTGCCTCAGCTCGTCCTTTACGTATCCCGTGATATCTTTTATGAGCCCATCCTTTTTCTCCGCGCTTTGGTACTCGCTGTTCATGTCTATGCATATCACGTTGTACTTATTCAGCTTCTCATCGAATCCAGCATATTTTGTGGCTATATTATATGGTCGAAAAAGCTCCCTGGAGTCGCATCCCTTGGAATAGTATGCGCAGAGCATGTTCCCTGCGATTGTCTTCCCGAATCTCCGCGGGCGGGACATGCAGATGTATTGATTCTCTGTGTCAACCAATTTGTTGACTTCGCTTATCATCATGGTCTTATCAACATATCTGCCAGTCCTTATAGTCTTTGCGAAATTCTCATTACCCGGATTCAAATAAATCCCCATGTCCCCCTCCTACCATATAATTCTCCAATTCTTCCGTGACCTGCCGCTCCACTTTACTGGCCAAGAAATACCGTCATTCCTCAAAGCCCTTCAAAAGCGATAAATCAATCCCCTTGATGAATCCCTTGACCCGGCTCTGCACCCCGTCCTGCAGATAGAAATCCGGCAGTTTGGCTTTGTCGTACCTTTGAAAAACTGTATTTTTCGTGGCTTTTATCAGAATATCCGTGAAGTACTGCTCCCAACTCATGTAGTCCATGCTGTCCGCAAACCTTTCCGGCATATCTATCTTTGCCCGGTCAACCCCTCCGACAATGCCCGCTCCCAAGATTATCCATTCAAATGATTCCGGAAGGTAAATAGCGATTTTCTTAGGCCGCAGGCTCTGCTGCTTCGCGAGGTCAGCGATTTCGGACCCAATCGCTGCGCCATCCGCAATAAGGGCCACGTTCTTATCAGGATACTTATTCATCACCCGAAGCAAGTTAGACTTCCCCCCGCTCGATTCGCATTTCATCCCGAGATCATCTGCCATCTTCTTAAAGAACTGAAAACCGGATCCACTGTCCTCCGTAATTATGATATCCGGCCTAAAGGGCAAGTACGCCCTCGGCGGGTCATCATACATCCTGTCTATATTCTTATAAATCCTTCTGAAGCGCTTATTTTTCGCGCCGTAAAGCTCATATATCTCTTCCACGCTTATCGGCAATTGGTCAAGATAGTTTCTGGTAATCAGCAGGAAATAATTGTCCTTTTCCCTCACCGTCTCCGCAAAAGCCTTTGACTTTATGAAACGGCTGTCCTCATCTATAACGATAATCTTCCCGGGATTCTTCGATATTTCCTCATCCCAACGTTCCTGTGAAAGAGCCAGCAATCCCCTGTCGCATGATATGCTGACTCCGCTGCTTTTTCCGAAACGGTTGTGTTCAAGGATCATCTCGAACAGAGTCGTTTTTCCCCTGCCGCTTTCCCCTCTTAGGATAGTAATGTTCCTTTTAAGCGAAAAGGAATAGCTGTTTCTGCTGTTCCTCACCCTGACCTTATACTCGCCAACCATCTATTCCCTCTCCCGCAGATAATGCGCCCCGGCTATCAGGAATTCCTGCATATCGTGGACGACCAGCTTCCTGTGATTCAGGATCCTTATATCGAACCGTCCCTCACCGAAATCCATAACGTGCAGAAGGCTGATCGTGAAATCCTGCTCCTCACCCAGCCTCAATATCCACTTTGCGCAATTATCCCCGCAATTCGAGGCATTGAAGGTCTTGCCCGGGAAATGCTTCATCAAGATGAGCGCCTTCACCCCTCCCGATAGTTGAAGCGGGGATATGACCCCCAGCACCGGGCTATCAATGCTGCTGCTGTCAATGACGGCCGAATGATCCACGTCCAGGATGGCCTGCCTCGCAAAATCCTCTGTGATCCATTCGTCCCTGTACCTATTCTTAAAAAACACGGAAGTATTATAAACGGAATTCTCCCTGTCCCCGAACCATACCCTAAGCACAGCAAAAACCCTCCCCGCCATTATTTGACTGCCCCGAACTACAGCCCCCTCATGCATTCTGGAAGAATGTTTCTTATCTTCTCTATATTTCCAGCCGTTTCATAGAATTCCGGCAGCTTTGCCTTTGAATACTGTCTCACGCTATTCCTTGTCGTATCCAAAAGGTATCCAGTATAAAACTCTTCCCAGCTGAAGTATTTCGCGCTGTCTGCATATTCCCAAGTCTCTTCCATGATTGCCTTGGGCACTTCGATTATGCCAGATTCCAAAATCAGATATTCAAAGGACTCAGGCGCAAAAATATTTAACCTTCCTCCGCTGTATGACACCATGTCCATGCATTCCTGCATCTCCGGGCCAAATGCTGCCCCATCCACGACCGCAATCACCGCCTGATCTGGATGCGCTGCAAGGATGCGTTTAATATTGCTCTTGCCATATGAACTTATGCATTTATCCGGGAATAGAATGCTGAAAAACTCATTTCCCGAATCCGAGTCTTCTGTCACGATTAAGTCCGGCAGCTTTATAGGATAAGGAAGTTTCCCGAATATCCTGTACATTTCATTATAGACCCGCTTAGGATTACGGTACTTCCCCGCGCCCTTGCCCTCCTTTAGCCCATATATTTCATCGATACTGTATGGCAGCAGGGATAGTTTTTCTCGGCTTATTATGACGAAATAATTGTCCGCCGACTTGACAGCATTTGCGAATTCCTTCGTCCGCAAGAACCCGTTTCCCTCGTCAATGAAAAAAATGCTGTCATTATAAGCCTCAGTAAAAAGCGACCAATTCCCCTCCGTAAGGACAAGACACCTTTTGTCACACTTAAGCGTAATCCCGGATGACGAAGGATTGCTGCTATATGCCGATAACAGCCTGACAAACTCAGATTTCCCGGATGCGCTGTCTCCTCTCAAAATGGTTATGTTTCTTTTTATCGTCAATTCATAATGCAGCTTGTTATTATAGAGGACTACCTCATACTTGCCGGTCATCCCTTCTCTCCATTGTCGAGCAGGCCGTCCATTATGACCCGCCTCAGCAATTCCTCCTGAGAATGAACCACTTCTCCAGTATTATCAATCCTTATATTTAGCGGATCAACATCGCAAAAGTGCATAATATGCCCGAGGCGGACCAAGACATCCTTATCCTGCCCTATTCTTAAGAGCCACCTGGAGCAATTGTCCCCGCAAGCCGATGCATTATAAACATGCTCCGGGTCGTGGTCGATTTGAATCAAGGCCTTGACGCCGCCCGATAACCGAGTGACCGGGATAGAGCCCAGGACCGGGCTAATCACCAAGTTGGGGCCCATAAGCTCCGAGCGGTCCACCTCCCTCACCATCTTTTTTGCGCGCTCATCCTCCAGCCACTCATCCTCATAAGTATTATCAAAATAGAGGTCTGGATCATCGATATAATTCTCCCCCGGATAATCCCCAAAAAATATATTCAGCATGCAGATAACCTCCTTAAGTCACCGCTTAATGGATTTAGTAAATATAAGGCTACTTCATTCTAATCGGGTATTGAGAATACTTAGAATTCCAATCTGATATACTCATTAATTCAAACCGATCTATAATCGGGACTTCAACGTCTCTAATTTTTTCATAATCAAAAGGCAAACCCGAACGAACTTTGTTTCTGAGTTTCTTCATCATAACGCCATCTATTTTCTTCCCGCCTTCTATCACGCATGAATAAACGATTGGCTTTTTATGCGGATTCCTGTTTGTCATTAAGACAATAAGCAGAGTCCCAAAGAATTTTTTAATTAATACTTTTGTCAGGTTTCCATTTTTTATTTTCTCAATAAATGCCCCTTGATTATGTGCCTCTGCTATACTTACATTTTTATATTCAATAAAAATTATTTCATCTTTCGATTCTAGGACAAAATCAACATCAGAAATATACTCTGAATGCCTAGATGCAATCCCATGAGGCTCGAACACATTTACAGCATACGAAAAATCAAACTCCGTCCTGTGATTCTCATCTTCATATATTCCTTTCAAAACCATCACCCTAATCAGCTAAATCCTTGTCAAACGCTTCATCAAGCAACGCTTCATCTGCCATCATCATGCTGTTATTCCCAATGTCTTTTAAATAAAAAGATTTATCTAAGCTCATATTGCGTTCTCCCTTTGAAACAGCAAAATCGTAAATTGCATTCGACCTACAAAGAGAATGGTAGACTACCTGATTCTTTCTTTTCCTACGGAGCTCAAAGTACTTTGCGAGATTATAGCTATGTGTAGCAATGAATATCTGAACACCATTCTCTTCAAGCGCAAGAAGAATCTCCGCAATCAAAGAGAACATCTCCGGATTCAAATTGGACTCCGGTTCATCCCACAGCAATATAGAACCATTCTCGAAAAGCCCATTTCTTATCAGTTTCCACAGCAATCCAAGCTTTCTAAATCCTTCAGCCTCTAAGGAAAAAAGAATTTTTTTTCCATTTTTTTTCAAAACATAGAAATCGTCATTTTCCTGTATAACCTCTCCATCTATCGCCTCGCTAATAGTGGATAGAATCGTCTCCATGCATGGATGTATTTCTCTCGTTTCTGGCAATGACGCATTGACAATAATATCTATTTGAGCCTCATCAAATGGAAGCTTATACTTTGAGTTGAGCGCCAAAAACCCCTTTGAATGAGAAAGCATCTCACCAGCAGGTATATAAATAGCAGAAATATTCAGCCCGACCCACCCTTTTTCTTCAATTACCCCTTTATCCAGAATATTATACCGAAACTCATGCTCTCCATCAGATATATAAAAAAATGCGCTGCTATCCTCTAGCTCCCTATTCCCAATTAAATCCGAATCATTAAGCCCATACGAAAAGAAATCTATTAACCGAATATCCTTACCCGGATTGTTTTTTTTAAACGAACATTTCGTTGCGGCGTATATCATCTTTAAGATGCTTGTTTTTCCAATACCATTTTCGCCTATGAATATATTGATGCCATCCTCAAATTTAAATTCAAAATCATTGAAGACTGAGTGCCCCTCATTGGCTTTTTTATTATTACCATGAATTACTTTATTTATGCGCTTGAATCCCAGAAGATTAGATATTATTAAATTCTGTATTGCCATTCAGCCATCCTCATGCTTTCGTCCTTTCAGTCTCAATACTTAATACACCAATATCTACAACAGGCCACTACAATCAAACTATCAATCCCAAGTATTTCCGACAAGCCCCGGCTTCATCCATAAGCATTTTTTTCAGATACTCCTAATGCCATCAAATCTCTTATAATGGAATCCGCTGTCTTTTTATCATGCACAGCAATCAAAACTAGATCAATTTTTAATCATTAACATTCATTAGAAATCTATCGATCATATAACAAACTATGTTTTTATAATCTTTTTCATCCTCTGTTAAATCCCTTGGAGCTGTATTTGTGGATAGTTCATCGAAAATATCTCTCCATGCGGATTCGAAATCAAAATCCTTGAAAGGCAGTATACTGTCAAGAGCGTCTTTCGACATTTTTTCCCTCAATTCTTTATTACTAATAAGCTCGGTAATCCTATCAGCCATTGCATCATAATCTCCCGGCCTTACAGCATAAAATCCCTTATTATCTCTTAATAATTCCAAATGAGGTATTTCATACATAACCGTAGGCATTGCATATAATTTACTCTCAGCAAGAACCATCGAAAAACCTTCAGAAATCGATGTCATGAGCATAATTCCACATTTCTTGTAAAATTCGCTAGTATCCTCATGAAACCCGCTTAGTTCAATATTGGAATCCAGCCCATGGTCATGAATCCTTTTCTTCAATTCAGCATAAACACTTTTTTCGTCTGCCTTGCCAACAATGAATAAACAAGCTTTTGGGCACTTAGCAACGACTCTTGACATTATTTCCACACAATCAAACACTCGCTTGCCTATTTGTTCAATCCTCCCTACCCAAAGTATATTTTGGGTTGATTCTTCAAAGCTTCTATGAAAGCTTTCATCGATTTTTTCTATTGGATTAGGAAGATATGTTCCATTGCATCCCAAAAGCCTCCAAAACTTTACATCCGTCTTAGACAAAAGAATCATTTTATCCGCACATAAATACATTTTTCTGCAAAGGCCGATATTTTCGCTCCCCCAGCCTTGTATAAAAAAAGTAAAACATCCATGGACATGACCAATAACCTTCACCCCGCCCAATTCCCGCATCAAAAGCTGCGCATAAAAAAACTTAGTGTGATAACATTCGTGACAATAGAGTAAATTTATGTTGTAATCTTTAACGTACTTTTCTAATTTTCCAAACCAGGCTATGTAATCATTTTCTAAATCGCGATAACCCATATTGATCCTAACGGCTCCATCAGGAACTTCATAGTCATCATCGGATTCTTGCTCTGTTATCAAATAAACTGGATATCCCATTTTTATAAAAATAGGAATCATCATTGATAACACACGCTCTACTCCGCCACTATTATATCGAAAATATACTATGCCTATGCTTTTAACTCTATAATCTACCAGCTTGCCTATTTGCAAATTCTTGCAGAATTCAAAAACTTCATCCTCAATATCATTATCATATCCCAATGAGAGCATCGCAATCGCTTTGCTTAGACTCATACACTTCTTTAATTGATTATAAATGTGTAATTGTGTGTCTCCTTTTTTTCTAAGCACATCAATATAAATAAGAGAAAAATAGATTTGTATAATATCTTTGACTCCAAATGAAACTGCATTTGATTCCAGGCAAATAACCTTGCTGAATATGTTTTCAATATAATAAAATATGTCGCTGCTTTTTTTTGATAAATATTTCACCAAACTATCGTATTCTGCAGCGGTAAAAATGTCGTCATTTTCTTGCATATCCCGAACAAGCTGTGACAACCCAAGATTCGTATATGACAGCACACCAGAATTCTGACCAAATGAAAATACATCTATCCCCGACGCATACCCTGATTCATTCAAGCTCTTTATTATCCCATCGTTCCTCGCAATAGCAACAATTATTGGATATTTCTTTAGTTCAAAGTCATAATTATCTCGCCAAACAATCTTATGTTCCAGATAATATTTATCCGCTTTTTCCGGATTGCTATCCAGAAAAAATTCAATCTCATACAGATTTTTACCAAATGCTTCCATATACTGTGCATTTTCCTTATTAATGCACTCTACAAAATATTCAGCTTTATCGCCAGTTCCCCATACAATAATTTTCATTATATTCTTTTCCTAATGTATTACTTCAAACTAAAACCCAATTAGCTAATTTGAACACCATTCTATCTAAACGCAATAATACTCTCTGCATTCAAAAGAAATATATCTAGAATTAACTTAGACTATGGCTTATACCATAGTAATAAAGAGTAATTATCGAATTTAAACTTAAACCAGCGAAAACAGCACTCTCCCCGTCCAATTTTCCTAATGCTCATAAATAACTCCACACTTATATATTTAATAAAAAATCTAACGCTATTATCTATTCTTACTCAATCTAGCTTTCAAGGCATCAACTATATATTCCGAAGCTTTCCCATCGCCATAGGGATTAACTGCCATTCGCATCTTCTCATATTCAGCTTGATTAGTAAGAAGCTCCTTCGTCGCTTTATATACCATTTCTTCAGACGTTCCAGCCAACTTCACGACTCCTGCCTCAATCCCCTCTGGTCTCTCAGTTACATCTCTCAACACCAAGACCGGAACACCCAGCGAAGGCGCTTCTTCTTGAATTCCTCCGCTATCCGTTAAAATCAAATAGCTCTTTGCCATATAATTATGAAATTTTATCACATCTAGCGGTTCTATAATTCTTATACTGTCTACATTTTCAAAAACGATACTCGCTAATTTTCTTATTTTAGGATTTTTATGTATTGGAAAAATGACTTTTATGTCATCAAATTCTCTCAATAGTTTTTTTACCGTTTCAAATATACCTTCCAATTTTTCATCGATGCTTTCCCTTCTATGAGCTGTAAGCATTATCAATCTGTAGCCCTTTGCCCACTCCAAGTTTTCGTCCATAAAATCTTTCTTTACAGTATATTGAAGAGCATCTATTACCGTATTTCCAGTCACAAATATGTTTTCTGAAGATTTTCCCTCTTTTATCAAATTTAGTTTTGCGCTGTTTGTAGGAGCAAAATACATATCTCCAATTAAATCGATCGCCTGCCGATTGAACTCTTCCGGAAATGGTAGTTTAATATTATATGTTCTAAGCCCAGCCTCTACGTGACCTATACTGATTCCATGATAAAATGCAACTAACGAAGCAGCAAAAGATGATGTAGTATCCCCGTGAACCAACACTAAATCAGGGTGTTCATTAATCAAAACCTTATCAAACTCAGAAATTATTCTACCTGTAAGAAAAGTAAGAGTTTGGGATTCTTTCATTACATTTAGATTATAGTCCTCAATAATTCCAAAAGAATCCATAACCTGTAAAAGCATCTCTCTATGCTGACCAGTCAAGCAAACGCAACATTCCATATTCGGCTGTTCTCTAATCTTAATGATTAAAGGGCACATTTTTATCGCCTCAGGTCTAGTACCAAAAACTACGAGTATTTTTTTCATCAGGCCTCTCCATTCTGGAATTCCATATAGCTAATAAGATAATCATAATTATATGGTCTTTCATTTTTGGGAAAAATCTGTATTTGATTATGATTCTTTAAATTTGCTAAAACTTCTTTATGATACAACTCATCAAGAGCCAAAAAAATCACTTTATTATCATCATTTTTTATGAAATCAGAAACAGCTATATATTTTCGATCATCATCTCGTTTTTTAAAAGAAATCACATTTCCTGCAATTCTGATACCATTGTTTTCAAAATATGTTCTTACGATTCCTGCTATTTTTCCTGCTCCATATAAATAAATATCTTCAGATAATCGCTTGATTTCTTCAATATCTTTTTCTATCAATTCTACTCTGCGGTCAGTTATAGTTTTTAATATTTCATCGTATTCTTCCGAAGAATAAAGAAGCTTGAACCCTTCTTTTTCATACTTTTCGATCAATTTACCCATTATAGATAAATTTTCTCTTGATATACTAATGGCTGCCTCATCAATTCCATATCTTAATCCATATTCAGGCATGGATCCCCATAATTGTATATTCTCAATCGGATGAGGCGGGACGTAAGTATCTATACCTTCTCTTTGAGCAGCAAAAGAAAGTGCCATATCTTCCCCTGCGTATTTGAATTCATGGCTACAATCCAACTTTTTCATTTTTTCAAGCAGGTTTTTATTAAAAAACCATGAATGACCAACATAATCAACTCGTGTAGCATTTTCATTGCAGCTATGCCACCCAACAGATATTACATTTTTTGAATGTTGACTACTTTCAGCACCATTACGCTTTATTATCACCCCATTAGTGCCATATACTCCTTCACGCTGCAAAAAATGCATATGGCAATTTTCCAGCCACTGTTTACCTGGTATAGTGTCATCATCGAACAAGCAAATAAATTGCGACTCACATATATTACTTGCAAATTCAAATCTTTTCCATACACCATAGTTTTTATCAGCTTCCATGAAATTATCAAACTCATCTATAATTTCTTTTTTTAATCCAATATAATAATAAGAATCAATTCCATCTTTATACAAAAAAATTCTTTTCGGTTTTAACGATTGATTTCTTATTGCCTCCAGCTGTTGTTTTAACACATGCGGTCTTCTATACATTGTCAAAACAACATCAATGTCAAATCGTTTTTCATCAAACGGCATCCAACAAAGCTTCTTACTAGATTCATCTTCTGAATCCATGTACGGTCTGGTGATCTTGCCATGGGTTATATAGTCTATTGAACTGCCAAAATCTATAAATGTATTTTCAGGATTATTTTTATATAAGCGATGGATAATAGGAGCCGCTAAAGGTCCTGCCGAAACAACATAAAAGAGATTCTTTTGTTTGCCATGATTTTTTATGATTTCAGAAACAAATTCTTCTCCATTTTTTTCCCAAAAATCTACACAGCTATCATCAACATAGTATCTACCTTTTACCTTAAGCCTTCCATATTTTTTGTTTTTTCCGTTTTGATTGACGATTATTATTGCTTCTCTGTCTAATTTCTCAAAAGAATCCTTGAAACGCTTCCAATTTCCATTAACCCATATATTAGCAAAGGTCCGATTTTTTGTTTTCATTTTGTCCATATACCAATAATAAGACTCTGAATCACAGCAAGGACATGAAATTGCTTGCACGAAATCATCTTGCTCTTCATTCAAACATTTTATCAAATCATTCCTAAGTTTTGAATCACCATGGCTTTCCCAACCTTCCTGTGCTCGAACATATATTCCTCTAACAATAGAACGCTCTCCGTCCCCCCACCTGACCAATGCAAAATTATCTCCATTTTTTATTTTTTCCCAATATTTATCAAATTCATTATTCATATATATAAATCTAGGATTAATCCCATATTGAGAACTATCCATTTTCCAAGCACCTTTTATATTTTTTATATAGAACTTATCATCCACCTATTGATTTCTCCTATTATTTAATAAATTTCTTGCAATAATATGATGTCGGGGTCATAACCCTATAATCGTCAAATCGACTACTATATATGGACGATTTTCAAGCAGATTACAACCATATATAGTATATGTCTCTCGCAAAACTGGCTTTTGACCCCGATATCATAATATATTATTTAATCCAGTTTTTTGTCCTTTATTCTATTCAGTTCCTAAACACCTGTCATGATAACCGCCCTCAGGCTCCCCGAAACCGCCTCCACCGCATGCCTCACGCAGTCGTCGCATGAGCACAGTGCTCGGCCCGTGTCCCTGCCCTTCAGGTCTTTGCAGATGGTCGCAGTGCATTTTTCGGCAAAGGCCCTGTGGAGCGCTCCCGCTTCACTCATGATCGGCTTCCCTTCATATCGCTTCAATCCTAGGATCATCTCGGCACCGCAAAGGGCGCCACAGGTGCCCTCCATGCAGCCCATGCCCCCTCCGAAAGCGGCTCCAAGCTTCCTCAAATCATCGGCCGATAAGTCCACTATATCCTCAAAGGCCAGAAGCACCGCCTGAGCGCAATTATTCCCCTTATGTTTCAGCTCAACCGCATATTCTTTCCTATCCATATATTTCGATTCCTCCACCTATCCTAAAAAACTATGGTAACATCCAGAGAGCGTTATGCACACATTCGGATATCTTATTGGTCTGTTCAGCCTTCTACAAGCTTACAGTATACACCTCACGCAGTCCCTTCATATAACACCCGCTCACCAATCCGGATCTTCTTCACCCCGGGTTCTTTTTCCTTATTGAAGCTGAAGCTCAGGAGATAGCCCGTGTCTAGGCCGAAGTGATCCAGGTACTGCAGGATCTGAGCCTCTCCTTTTTCATTATAACGCTCCCCCCTCCAGATTTTAAGCTCTATCACGTATCTTTTGCCCATATAATGGATGCACACATCCATCCGCTTATGGTCCCTAGTCTCTTCCTCTATGCTGAAGGTCCCGCTGCCGTTTATTATTGGCGATAAGAAGATCAGGAATTTTTCCCTGGCCTCTTTTTCCAAGAATCTTTCGCTAATCTCGCCGCCATGTATCTCATTGAAGTACTTGATGAACCTCTCCATTATATATGGGACATTGAGCTCCCTGCCGCTAACGTAATCTTTTCTTTCATAGGCGGCGGACTGCAAGAGCTTATTCGATTCCCGAGCTTCCGAGATGAAGTTCCTGTATAAGAGCATCTCGAAGATGCTATTGAATATGACAATTTTCCTGCCCTTGTTCCTTATGAAGCCATACATAAAAAGAAGCGACTGCCCGACATCGTAAGGATTATAATCAATATCCTCACCTTCCATCAAAATCTCCCTGAGAGTGCCCTTCAGCTCAGGATAGGCCTCCACCTTGCCGACCAGCGAATCAAACAAGGTATTCGTCTCATACATAATGAGCCTCACGGCCTCGTCCACGCCGTGCTGGGTCCAGGCAAGAGAAAGCTCCTGAAACACTTCAGGCACCAGCTTGGTGTCGATCAGTTGGCAGATCCTGCTTACCAGAAATGGGTATCCATGAGTATAATCATAAATGGCTCTTGCGACCATCTCAGAATCGAAGGAAATATCATGCTCTTTTGCATATTCATCCAGCATGGTCTTTATGCCAGGGACCCTAAGCGTCATATCTATCTCAAAATTTACCGCGATGTTCCAGGGACTGTTGACCTTGTGCTGCGACTCATCCCTTATTTTCGACTTTAAATGCTTGATGTCCGTCACTCCCGCCAGAATAACCGATTGGAAGGTAGGTATCTGGTCTCTGTTTATGAAATCCAGCCGGAGCTGCGCAAGGAAATCCAGAAACACCTGATTATTAGAAGCGCTGTCCACCTCGTCTATCATCATGACTATGGGTCGATCTGAAGAAGCGCACCACTTCCTAAGTATCTTAAATAGTGAATCCAGATCAACATAATCCTTGTCATTAGATTCAAGACGCTTAAAAGCATCAATGCAATCTGTCGGAATCTCCACGCCCATCCACTCATTGGCTGTCAATATTACACCTGCCATGGCCTTAGAGAAAGTTTCGCCGCTCTCATATCTTCCGCTTGGAATGGCCTGGAAGTCCAGCGGCAAGACCAGATAATCCTCAGCAAGATATTTGACAAGGGCCTTCAAAGTGGTTGTCTTCCCATATTGCCGTCCTCTATTTATGCAGAAATAGTCCCCATCATCCACCATCCCTCTGATAGTCCTAAGCCTGTCACTTATATCCACCATATAATGCTTGTCAGGAAAGCATGGCCCTGTCACATTGAATTTCTTCATATCTTCGCCCTCTGGTTGATGAGCTTTTCAAGTTCTTGAAAATCTCTATCTGCTGCGCCCTCATTTCTCCCACTTCATCCAAGGCGCGCGGCCGCTCTTTATCAGTTCCGTGAGCTCGTCCCTCTCCCTCGCGGTATCCATGCACTTCCAGAACCCATCATACTTATAGGCGCAAAGCTCCCCGTCCCGGGTGAGACTATGCATGGGTTCTTTTTCAAAGAAGGTGCCGTCCCCCTCGATATAATCAAAGACCCCCGGCTCCAACACCATATAGCCGCCATTTATGCGGGCTCCGTCCTCATCCGCCTTCTCCCGGAATTCCCTGACTATCGGGCTATTAGAGTCATCCATCTCAAAGACCCCGAAGCGCTGCCCCGCGAGGATCGCGGTGACAGTCGCCAGCCTCTTATTCTCCTTATGGAAAGCGAGGAGCTCCCTTAAGTCCAGGTCGCAGACCCCGTCCCCATAGGTCATGAAGAAGGGCTCGTCCCCCACGAAGTTCCGGATCCGCCTGATCCTGCCGCCCGTCATCGTCGCATAGCCTGTGTCCACCACAGTCACCCTCCAGGGGTCCGCCACGTTGCTATGGATCTCCACCTTCCCTCCATTAGAGAAGTCGAAGGTCACGTCGCTGTTCCTCAGATAATAATTCGCGAAATAATCCTTTATCACGTCCTGCTTGTACCCGGCACAGATGATAAAATCATTGAAACCGCAGTAGGAATACTCTTTCATTATGTGCCAAAGAATGGGCTTATCCCCTATCTCTATCATTGGCTTTGGCACCAGATGGCTCTCTTCGCTGATCCTGGTGCCGAAGCCTCCGGCAAGTATCACGACCTTCATATCTCATCCACCAAATCTTTTAATAATCATGCGGATTCCCGCAAAAATATATGGCACGGCATAGAAGCAGAGGACTGCCAGGCCCCAAATAGGCCAAAACCCTATTGTAAAGGCCTTTGTAACGCCATGCGAAGCTTTCTTCCGGTTCATACATGCTAAAATAAGGACTCCAGCCAAAGAGATAATGATCCCAAAGTCCAGCCCCTCCGGGACGAACCTCATGCGGATCAGGTTCTCCCCCGGATCCAGCGGGACCGCGGTCAAGACCCCGGCCACGTCACGAAGCTCCCTCTGAGTCCCGTTCACCTCCGCTCTCCACCCTGCGTCTGCATGCAAGGGAATAAGGCAATAGCCCCTGTCAGCAGTTCCCTCTATCTTGATATTCAGAGAGGATAGGCCTGCCTCGGCCTCTCCCGCAAAGGCTTCGAGTCCTTTAGACAGCTCTAATAGTCTCTCTATGTCCAAGGCATATATACGGGACTTTTTCCCCGCCTCTATCTCGACCATCCCCGCTTCGTGTCCTCCAAGGAAGAGCATGGATGAATTGAACCAGGCCGGATAGGCCGTGTTCCCCATGTCGCCAATGGTCGGGACCGGGACCGTCTCTCCATCCACCCGTATTCTCTCTGCCTCGCCCTTTATCAGATAGAGCAGGCTCCTCTTTGAAAGAAGGTATTTCCCGCTGCCCCTTCCAATCTCTGAGAGAAGCGGCGCTTCTTTTGGACTGCTCTCAGATCCTTTAAGGCCTAAATCGCCCGAATCAAGTGCCTCCTCACGTAACGAGCCCCCCTCTGTAAGCAGCCTGTAAAAAGTCTCGTGAATCTCAATCGGATCCATTTCCGAGGTATCAATATCTAACAAAGTGCCATTAACGGAATAGACAGTCGGAAAAGCCGCCCTGTTCTCTATCAAGTGCCATTCATTTCCCTTAAAACTATCTGATGAAGCCCCATTCCCATTAATCCCGCTTCTTTGCGACTTAAGCCCATAGACATCCTCGCATGAGTCCTTTTCATAAAGCTCAGGCACACAGGTAATCAGGTCCCTCACCCCCAGAAGGGAATCCATGAAGGCAGTGCCGCCGGAATCCAGGATCCGCATGAAGTGGGTGCCATAACCCATCTTCTCCGCACTCTTCATCTGGGTCCCTGTCAAGGTATTCGCCCAGCCGGTCACGGTGCCTCGCCTTAGCACCATCCCATAATTGGTATTAAGTTCCGTATCGGGGTTCTTAAGCCTAATTAAGGGGTTCTCAGAGCGCAATTCTTCACCGAAGGCCCTTGAAAGCCCCTCTGACGCCACTATATAATCGCCCGACTGCTCCGGGTCCGAAAAGAACCTGTCCTTGAAATGGGGCTCTCCCCCATAGGCAATCAGTGCTCCCAGGAAGAGCTCTGCCAACCCCAAGCCAAATAAGAGCGCTTTGGGCGCCCTAGCCATCAAGCCTATCCCAAATAGCGCCAGCAGAAAAATGAAGCAAGGAACCCAAGCCCAAAAAAGCTCCCTTACATCCCAGATTTCATGCCGCAGATAGATAATATTATATAGGAAGAAACTCGTTATGCAAACACAGGCCACTGCTCCGATCCAAACACAGCCCCTAAAAAACAAAGTGCGACCCAAGATTCCCGCTTTGCTATGCAAAGCCAACTTGCTTTCCAGGGACGCCTCCCTGCTCGTCAAGGCCGTCTCATCAAGCGCGTCCGCATCCAGCTCCTCCCAATAAAAGTCCCCATTGAAAACCTCACCAGCGAAATATGCCGCTGACGAGATCAGGGTAAAGGGGATCAAATAGGCGCAGCGTATGGGATAGTGATAATAGGTGCCAAAGTGAAAGAGTATATTAACGGACTCCAATATAATCATGCTGCAGGGAAAAAAGGGTATGATGAGGGCTGCGGCAGCCGTCTTCAAGGGTCTTGAGTTAACGAAGACCTTCCAGGCCCCAATCCAGATCAGGCCCAAGCAAAGCTCCATTCCAAAAAGCTGCCAATACTTTACATAGTACTCATCCGCCCCTATGGAAGAAAGTATAGAAATGATGGTTTCACCAAAGCCGCCAGCCAGGTTCGAATTGAACCTGGACGAGTGACTCATTTCCAGGACTGCGGGGAGGAGAAGGGGCATCGAAATCATTATCCCTATGAAGGTCGAGACGCCCAGAGAAAGGATCCTCTCTCCCCTATCCTCTTTGGGAACGATGAATAGGAGCCATACCCCGGATGCCAGGAGGACAAAGATCAGGTTCATGAAGCCCAGATAATAGGATAGCGCCGTCGTGAATCCAAGCATGAGGGCGAAAAATCCCCCTCTTCCTGACCGCATGAGCCGAAGCAGGGCCAGCATGAGGAGGGGGAAGAAAGCAGCCATATCGAGATAAGTCGGGATCGTATAATGGGTCAGCGTATAGCCGCAAAGCCCGTAGGATACGGGCAGAAGGGTTTTGAGCCATAGGGGGAGGCCTGTGTCAAGTTCCCTTAAAAAAATGGCACAAAAAAAAGACATAAAGATCAGCCGAAGCCCCATGAATAATGAGAGGCTCTCCAGAATCAGCTCTCTCTTCACGAAAAGGAAGAAAAGATTGAAGGGCGAGATATTCCACTGGACCGCGCCCGCCATGGCGAGGTTCTGCCCCTCATTCGGGAAAAAGCTATAGAAAAGGCCGCCCCTCCCATGAAGAAAGTCCCATAAATGGTAATATAGAGGGGCGTTCGTCTGACCCATGTCGTAGTAATCGATCCTCCCCGCCCCAAAGGGGTAAATGCCCTTCAAGAAGAGCACGGCAAGGAAGAGGATCCCTGTGACCATTGGGGGGATGAGGCATTGAACGAGTCTTGTTTTTCGGCTATCTATTGTCAATCACCGCCCTCCCAATACTGTCATAAACTATCCCTTTCACGTCCCTCATTATTTTGGAATCGAAGCAATTCCTCCCATCTATGACCACCGCGTTTTTCATGAGCCTCACGAAGTCCTCCGGATCCATCGCCTTCACCTCCGGCCATTCCGTGAAGATGAGACAGAGGTCGGCGCCCTCCAGGGCTTCCTTGACCGTTCCGCAGTACTCTATCTCCCCATCCCCGATGTCCGCGAGACGCTTG
Organism: Lachnospiraceae bacterium; assembly: GCA_017634175.1. Lineage (GTDB taxonomy): Bacteria > Bacillota > Clostridia > Lachnospirales > Lachnospiraceae > NK4A144. Next base: position 26,675 of record JAGBNY010000014.1, on the reverse strand, counting down.
AAATTCTCTACGCCCACCGGGTCCCAGGCCTTCACATGGACACCGTCCTCCAAAAGAATCGGGACTGAAATCAGCGATGGCGCCTCCCTCAGATCATCGGTGCCGGGCTTGAAGGTCAGCCCCAATACCGCCGCCGTCAATCCCCTGAAATCGTGGTAATATTTGGCAGCCTTCTTTATAGGCAGGAGCTTCTGATTGTCGTTGACCTCAATTGCGGCCTTCACGGTCCTGATCTCGTGGTCATTGAAATTCGCGAGCCAATTCAGGGCCTTCGTGTCCTTGGGGAAGCACGACCCCCCATAGCCTATTCCCGCGTGCAGGAACCTGTCCCCGATCCTCGCGTCATAGCTCATGCCCTTTGCCACGTCCTCTATGTCCGCCCCTATGACCTCGCAGAGATTCGCTATCTCGTTTATGTAAGAAATCTTCAGGGCGAGGAAATCATTGGACGCATACTTTATCATCTCCGCGCTGCGCCTGTTGGTGATGACCTTGGGACTTTCAAAGCCATCATACATCCTGAGCAGCGCACTCCTGGAGAATTCATCCTCCACGCCGATCACTATCCTGGAAGCATGGAGGGTGTCCCTCACTGCGGTGCCCTGTGCAAGGAACTCAGGATTCGAGGCCACGTGAAGCCTCTTTTTCCCCTCCCGCTTTAAATTAATGTACTCCTCTATCTTATCATTCGTGCCGATCGGGACCGTGGACTTCACCACCACAACGGCCTCTTCCAGGGCGCTCTCAGCTATTTCGCCCGCCACCCCATATACGTAGGTGAGATTCGCAGAGCCGTCCCTCTTCTCCGGAGTGCCTACCCCGATGATAATGACCTCCGCATGAGCATAGGCCAGCTTGTAATCAGTCGTGAATCTAAGGCGGCTCATGTTCTGCTGCAATAGCTCCTGCAGCCCGGCCTCGAAAATAGGCGATTTTCCGCTCGAAAGGAGCCCCACCTTCTTTTCGTCCACGTCCACGCAAGTCACCTCGTGCCCTTTTTCCGCAAGGCACACCCCTGTCACCAATCCTACATATCCTGTTCCGGCTACCGCTATATTCAAGCCCTACCTCCTACTTTCTGAATCCAATTAATAGTCCTTAAATATCCTGCATATACGACGAGCGGGACGATCTGCATCATCACCCTGTTTCCCGAATCGCTGGTGCGAACCGCCAGGGCGCCGCCCCTGGCCCAGGAAACGGCTACTATCATCATGAAGGCCGATATCCATATGAGATCCAGCCAAGGCAGCGGGCTATCCCCCTTCCAATGCTTTATCATGGAGTAAAATACCCAGCAGGCATAAGCCAAAAAGGGAATCCCGAATAGGCCCCATCCATTGGACAACCGTATATTCAGATAAAACGCTCTCAAATTCTCAATATATCTCTCCCTGCCAATGAGCAGCAAGCTCAGATTTCCTGCCGCCAGGAGGGCAATGAATAGGATTGGCATGAATTTCCCATAGAGCTTATTGAGCCTTTCTCTGAAGAAAATGACATAGAGAGCCGTGAAAAGGACAGTCCCAATCGCTATCATTGATTTCTTTATGTCCAGGAAGCTGTATAGGGGGTCTACCCTGAGCCTGATATAGAGATTCAGGTAATACAGGATCTGGATCGCCGCAATCGGAATCACGTAAATCCTGAGCATCTGGCCCCTGTCATACTTTAAAAGGGAGAATATCAGCACCATAATGCACACAAATACCCCGCCCTCCACTCTAAGCATGGTGAGCATCATCCCTGTTACCATCTGCACCGCGCTGTAAGCAACTGAATTCTCAGGGAGCCTCTCGCTCATCTTGTAGGCAATGAATACGAAGATGAAGAGATACTCCATGAAATAAACGTTCGCGAGTACCCATCTGACCGTAATCAGGAAAGGCTCGCTTGTCAAGAGGAAGAGGGTGGCCAGAAGGGCCGCCGTTGCAGCCTTTTTCTTATTGACCTGGCGGCTTTTCCCGGACTCGAATGCCGCCATGAAGAAAATGCAGCAAAAATTAATATTCATGAAATGCTGCACCCCGAAGGTCTGGTCGAAGCCGAAGAAAAAGGGCAGAGCATTTATCACGGCCGCAGTCTGCCCCACATCCGTCAAGAACACGTCAAAGGACTTATCATAGAATTTCTCTTCCACCAGGATCTTAGGGTAGGTGGAGTAATAATAGACGGAATCATTGCTTATTTCCACCGGCAGCGCCCCCGAGACCGCGATCCAGGCCACGATGGCCACTCCCAACATCGTGAAGATAAGCAGGGAGAGCTTCAGCGGCGCTATGTAGACCTTTTCCCGGACGAGCCTCAGCGTGAGCTCCGCAATGACCACGAAGAGGAACATCGCAATGGTGCCTACTTCGAATTCCACTCCCAGGCTCAGGAGCACAAAGCCAGTGACCGCATAAAGGGACAGTCCCACAGGGAATGAGAGCAGGAGCTGCCATATATCGGAAATCTTCTCTTTTGTGAGCTGGATAAAGATGTATCCTAAGAGGAAAATCCCAAGGATCACCCCGACCTGCCTCAAATAAAAGAATTTCGTTAAGTCAATCAGTATGTTGTATAGCGTCATAGAATGAATCACCCATGAGGTATAGATTCTGCTTGCTGTCCCAAAGTGCTAATAAATGCTCATCGTTTTCCAGGCTGTCAATATTCACGAATACATGGGGGAATTCATACCTGCCCTCCCGGCTCTCCCTTTCAGCGAAGGAGTGATAATACCAAGAGTACCAGAAAGCGGACGCCTGCTGGACTTCTTCCTTGTTTAAGAGAAACGTATATCTCAGCATGTCATTGGATATCCCCAGGTCCTCAAATTTCTCAATGCTTTCCGCAAATATGTCCCTTACAAGGGCCTTATCAGGGAGCGTGGTATCTACCTCCACCTCCTTTGCATAGACCCTCAGAAAGCGAATGTAGTCATTATCAATCAAATAATTCCTGTCAAAGGGATTCCCATCCTCATTGTCCCTTCCATAGGTCGAATAATAGCTATAGAGCCTCTCCTCATGGGGAACGCTCACTGTCTTGTCTTTCACTGCAAGCCTCAGAAAGAGGTCAGGATACAGGCCCTCTTCCGCGAACCCCTCATGGTACATGCTCTGGGTATTATAATTATAAAGCGGGACATCCCCATTATTATGGCTCAGGTGGTAGTAAAGATTCAAGATAATGAATATGATCACCACAAGGAAAGCCGCCGTCTTCTTCCTCTTTCTGTATTTCGCTGTCTGAGCTCTGGTAATCTTCATTTTTTCTTAATATAAAATAACGCCATGTCCTTGATCTGCCGCCAGGATAGATATAAAAAAATTGCCACGAGGATAAGACAAAAGGCCACTACGCATATTTCTCCGTAAAGAGAGCTGCCAAAAAAATAGGCAATTACCCCCAAAGTCACCATGGCCAATGCTGCAAACAGCGTCCTGCCCCATCTATAGCCCACTCTGAAAACTCTCTCGGAAAAAATCGAACCCAGGATAAAATATACGAAATACGAGACCCCGGTCGAGAGGGCGGCTCCCGATCCCCCCATGAGAGGGATCAGGCAGGCATTCCCCAGGAGATTGAAAAAAATAGCGGCTGCGCTGGCCACATTCAAATAAATGTTCTTCTTCCGGATCTTGAGCCCCATATTCGTGATTTCGAAGAGAATCGCAAATATGGGCATTAGCGAGAGGAACGGGATCATTCTCTCGGCCCCCCTGTAGGAGCTGCCGAGTATCAGGACAACGAGTTTCCTGAATACTATGAGCGCTACCGCGCCCAGGACCGCGGCAAAAAGCGCAAGGTCGAATACCTTCCGGTAAAAGTCCTTGCAGCCATCAAGCGTGTCCGTTTCATATCTCTTAAGCGCAACTGGAGCCCAGAATGCCACGAAGGAATTCTTGAAGGTGAGCAAGATTACCATTATCTTCATCGCAGCAGAATAGATCCCGAGCTCATCGTAGCTGGATAGAGCCCTGAGCGACACCCGGTCCATGCTGCCCAGCATCCATTCCAGCAAGAGGGCAAGCACAAAAGGCAGTCCATAGGTCAAAAGTTCCTTTAATGGGATATTTATCCTCTGCACCGCGGGGTCTCGAGGCCTCGTTCGGGATAAGTGCCTTATTCCCATGAAGACCGTAGTAGAGCCCCATGAAAGCACCAAGGCATAGAGCACGACCCTGAAATCATCCCCCAGTATTTTGAAAAAAAGCAGGATGAAGAGTATGTTCAGCAGCTTCTCGGCAATATTTATATTTGAGTATAGGACCCCGTTCCTCTCCATCCTGACTTCAAGGATCAAAAAGCGCTCAAAGACTGAGATTATGGCGTAGCCGACCACCAAGGCCGTGATATCCGCGCCAGATCTCTCGAAAAGAAGATGATTGATCTTCTCCGAAAATAGAAAATAAAAAATCAATATCCCCGTCACCAGGCAGAGTGATGATTTTAGGCAAGTTAAAATCAGTCCCTGTCGATCGACCTTATCTTCATAGTAGTACCTTATAAAGGACTGATCCAATCCTAAAAGCGCAAATATATATATGATGGAAACCACGCTCTCAAACAGCCCCGTCCTGCCATATTCGGACGCCGACATGAGCCTCGTGACCATGGGCGTCTGTATGAATCCGAGCAGAAGGACAGCGAAGTTGCCATAAAAGAAAGAGAGGAACTGACCTAAGAGCCCTTTTTGCGAAGTCTCTGGAACCTTTCCCATCAATCGCCCTTCCTCAGACAGAATTCATAGGCTTTTTCATGTCTCTCAATATACTTATCCCCCGTGAACCGGCTCCTGTATCTCTTGAAAGCATAATCTTGTTCGTAAGCAAGCAAATCTCTGTCCTTTTCCATCCTCTCAATGAAGTCTGCCGCCCTCGACAAGGAATCCTTGCTGTATAGGTTCTCCTCCTTCCCTATCACTTCCGGCAATCCGCCTACGTTTGTCGCAAGACAGGCGCACCTCCGGCTCATCGCCTCCACAGCGGCCTTTCCAAAGGACTCAAAGACCGAGGTCATAATGAAGATATCGAGAGAGTAATAGAAGTCGCTCATCTCTTCCTGAGTGAGATCCTCGTAGTACTCAAAATTATCCGACCCTACTATGGAACTAATCTCCACCCTGAGCCCATCCGCTATCTCTCTGTCACCCTTCTCGAATAAAGAAAGGACCAGGCGCACCTCAAAGTCAAAGTCCCTTTTCTTTATCTCCTTAAGGAGAACAGGAACCAAAGGCCAGTCCTTTTCAGGGCAGATCCGCCCTGCGAACCCCAATACCAGTCTGCCCCCTCTCTTCTTTTTCTCATCTTCATAAGTCTCAAAGATATCGCTTATTGTGTTTGGGATCACCGCTATCGGGCGAATCCCGGTGTTCTCCTCCCAAAGCCTCTTATTCTTCAAGGTCGTCGTGACAAGCAGCCTCGCCCTCCCAAGAGCCGGAAGCATGAAGATGAGGGACCTCTTCCTATATCCAAAATACATCCCCCTGTCGGTATAAAGATAGGGAATTTTCGGAGAAAAAAATCCAGCAAAGAGATAGGTTATGAGCGACTCAGCCATCTCAATATGAATAAGGTCCGGCTTCTCTTCGTTAATTATCCTTATGAAGGCCATGAGCCTGGTTAAAAAGTTGGGGATCCTCGCATCCCCCATAGGGAAGGTGCGGACTCGAAAAGGATAGCTTCTTTTACCCAAAAGAGCCGGGCAGATAACCAAGGGCTCATACCCCAAGTCCTTATTTTCAGACAGTGCCTTGCAGATCGTATAAGTCGATAGCTGCGCCCCGCCTGGCAGATCGATAGGATATTCCATTAAATATGCGATTTTTTTCATCATTCAAAACGCCATTCAGCCCATCTCAGGCTCATGGTACCAGTCCATATAAAGATCCTCACATGGGGATAGGGGCCCGCTTCTGAATCGCTTTTCCTGCCCGTTAATGAGACTTTCAGACAGTTCCAATAGCCTGGTAGCGGCAACTGTGGGATTCCAGTTTTCCTTCATATTGTAATAGGCCTCTTCTCCCATCTCCCTCATCTTGTCTGGATTCTTTAAGAGATATTCAAGTCTCTTCGTGAGGCTGTCTATATCGTCGCTCTTGAACATGAGCCCACTCCTGCCCTCACCTATGAGGAAGGGAGACGCGCCCGCCGCATGGCTCGCTATGCAGGCGCACCCCGCAGAAAGCGCCTCATAGATCACGCTCCCCCAGCCCTCCAGGCGGTTGCTTGTCATAACGAAGATATCCGCCCTCTCCATCTCATTCCTGGTCTCCGTGGGACTTAGATAGCCCTTAAAGACTGTCCTTCCCTGAAGCGCACTATCGACAACCAGCTTCTTCAGCCTCTTTTCTTCCTTCCCATCGCCCACGATCACGACCTCAAAATCGTACCCTCTCTCCCGGCAGCGCCTGGCAGCCTCTATAAAGAGATCCGCCCTCTTAAGCTTCAAGAAGCGCCCGGCCCAGAGTATCCTGACCTTGCTGCGCCTGCTCCTCAAGGCCCTTATGCTCTCATAGGGCAGGCTCTCAGCCGCTGGAAAATATCCGAATTTATAGCATTTCCCAATATAAGAGTGAAGAAATTTATAGTCCGATGAAACGTATGCACCGGCACAGAGACAATAAAGCCTCTTATTCCTGTTTTTATAATGGTTCCTATAAAATTTTAGGAAAAGCCTTGGAATTAAGACCTTTACCCTGCCCTCTTTCAGCGGCCTTTCGGAATAACGGAAGGTCAGCCTGTCCGCCTTCAGCCTCTCCCTAATGAAGTACTCTGGTGCCGTGCCCATAATGACAACATCGGAAGCGAGGCCAAGCTCCAAGGCCTTTTTTTTATTTTCATCCGATTCATGGGTCTTTAAGACGAAAGATGGACTCTCACTCACCCCCCAGCCCATGTTCACCCTGAAGCTCTCCATCGGCTCGGTCTCCACAAAGGTGAAGCCATCCCCTATCTCCCTGAAGAAGGCTTCGCATAGTGCCCTTTGATGGTGATTGAAATAATTCGAAAAAAACGTTACTTTCATCTCGCTAAAAGATACTTTATGATTTCAAACGCTGCACATTCAAAAATATAGGCTCTGGAATACCCATTTGATCTATAGACTTCATATCTGCGCCTTATCCTTGGGACAACCTCTCTCAAGGGAATCCTGTTGGACACCCCGCCCATTTGAAAATTCGCTGTCACATGGTTTATGGCCCTGATCCGGTACCCCGCCTTCTTTATCTTGAAATAAAGATCCATATCATCGCTGATATTCTTGCATCTGTAGCGGAATTTTTTGTATATTTCGCTTGATACGAACATGGTCGGATGGTTCCAGTCCCTGCTGGTTGTGAATTTCCGTACCCTGGCCTTCTTTATGAAGGTGCGGCCACCCTTCATATGCATCCTGATATCAGAGAAGCAGCAATCAAAGGGGTCTTTTCTGTACTCGTTAATCACGGTACTTACAGCATCTGCCTCATACCAGTCATCGGCATTGATAATGCCTATGAATCTGCCCGCAGACCTCCCTATCCCCTTATTCATGGCATCATAAATCCCATTGTCAGGCTCTGAAATAATGCTGTATCGTATGCTCTTTTCTTTAAAGTCCTTTTCAAAGGACCTTGCAATTTCTACTGTCCCATCAGTTGATCCGCCGTCTATTATAGAATATTGTAAATGTCCATAGTCCTGATCCAGAACAGACCTTATTGTCCGTTCAATCGTTTTTTCAGCTTGAAAGCTAACCGTCACTATGCTGACCAATGGACGCTCTTCATTCCCCATCAAAAGCCCTCCGTTGAGTCCTCAGCATTCATGAGGACTAACAGGGTCTGGAAGATTATCTTTAAGTCCATGCTCAGGCTGAAATTCTCTATATACATGAGATCCAGTATAAGCTTGTCCCGGGAACTGGTATTGTACCTGCCAAGCACCTGAGCCAGGCCCGTGAGCCCCGCCTTCATCCTGAGCCTGTATTTGAATTCCGGCAGCTTCTTCTCATACTCTGTCACGTTTTCAAGCATCTCCGGACGGGGCCCCACTATGGACATATCGCCCTTTATAATATTGATGAGCTGCGGCAGCTCATCAATCCTGTATTTTCTTAGGATCTTTCCAGCCTTAGTTATCCTAGTGTCCCCCTTTTCGGCTGAATGATTCTCCACATTCACCCTCATGGTGCGGAACTTATAGATCTCGAAGACCCTTCCATGGATCGTGGCCCTCCTTTGCTTGAAAAAAACCGGTCCCCTATCGTCCAGCTTTATTGCGAGGGCAGAAACAATCAAGACCGGACTCAAAACAATCAAGGCGAGGCACGACAGCAAAATGTCCGATGAGCGCTTCACGATCCTCTGCTCAAAGGTCATAATTCCGAATTCCTTAGAAAGGAAGGGGAGATCCGAGAACATCATCTGCCTCGATGTCATCCTGACCACGTCCGCAAGGTCCGGGTTCAAGTAGATATTTATCAGGTGCTTATAGCAATAATTGATGAGTTCTTCACGCGCCCCCGCAGGCACTTCATAGAAAAAGACCGCGTCGCTATCACGAATCATTTCATGGATATCGGAGGCGTCGAAGGAGGTCTCCCTCCAGATTTTATATCTGCCGCCAAAGGAATTTATGGCTTTCCTCACCTTTTCTGAGTCGTCTAATTCGGACATTACCAGCAAAGTCCGTTCGGGGGGAGTCACATAATTCCAAAACGCCCCCGACAGCTTCACCAAGAGAAAAGTCCAGATCATCTGCAGGGCTATGCTGAGGATGAAATAAGGGAAAGAAACAAAACGGAATTCCCGGTTATTTGCATCGTTCACGCTCATCACCAAAAAGACGCCATAGGCAACTGTGTCCGTAATAAGCAGAGAAAGAGAGAGGGTTTGAAAAATTGCCTTATCCAGCCTGAACCTGGAATTCGCCCCACCATAGACAAACGTGAGGCTCAGCATGAGGAAGATATAGAAAGCGGCCATCATGATAGAAGTCCTGGAAAGGACCCTCACCTGCCTGTTCTCTATCCCCAAGAGCCCGAAAAAAATCAGGAATCCTCCAAGATAGATCCAGGAACGAATGAAAAACAATATGCTGTTTTGGAACTTTTCACATATTCTTTTCATTATCTATGGATTCATCCCCAGCATATATCCTGTCCACGTATTCTTTGAATCTATTGTCCCTATCATATTTCCTCATATGCCGGGTGCAGGAGCGGGAAAAGTGTCCCCTTCCGAGTATCCTTACCTTGTTTAAGGCCTTTTCCACTCCCTCTAAATCTCCAACCTGTACCACGATCCCAGTCTTCTGCGTGATGGACTCAGGGCTCCCTCCCGCGGCATAGGTAATCACCGGAGTGCCGCAGGCCATGGCCTCAAGATTCGTAGTTGGAAAGGTATCTTCATATGTAAGATTCAAGAAAACATCGGCCGCGGAGTACCATTGAACCATCTCATTCAGATTGTCCGTGTGGTCAATCCCAATAATAAGGTCCGGGAACTTGGACTTAACTTCCTTAAGCTGGTGTTCTTTAAGCCCTATCATCGCTACTTTGAAATCATCCCCATGGTTCTTCTGGAGGATTTCGGCAAGTTTCAGGAAATCATCATACCCCTTCCTCTGCCTCCAGGGATTCGCGGCTCCCAGTATAAGGAAACGTTTCCCAATCCCCATCTTGATCCTCAAGTCCGAAATCGAGTACGTGAATTTCTCCAGGTCTATCCCGGTCGGAATGACCGTTACTTTGTATTCAGAGAGGAATGATTCCTCGAGGGCGCTCTTAAGATACTCTGAGGGGGTAACAAGCTCCATGCGTGACAGGCCTGTGAAGCATTTTTTCTTCAGCTCATAATTACTCTTTGAGCTATCGAGCAGAATGGATTTTGGATAGCTCCCCTTTTCCGGGCAGCGAAAGCAGCCGCTCTTCCACTTATCGCAATGAGCGGCCTCGAAATGGGTGCAATGTCCAGTGAAAGGGAAACAGTCATGCAGAGTCCAGACTATCCGACCCTCGAAAGAATGTAAATATTCAAATAGCAGGGGAAAATGGAGGTAGTAGCCGTGGATATTGTGCAAATGTATTATGTCCGGTCCGAAGGACTTTATGTCTGAAATCAGCGCCTTCGTGGGCCCGGCTGAGTACCTGCCCTGCATATCAGTTATACGGGACATCGCTCCATGAAAATACACATAGAGATTATTCCCCATATGAAAGGTGTCCTCACTGGCCTCGATTTCCTTGGGTACCTTTCCCCTGCCGTAGGCGGCTCTTATCTTTCCGCCTCTCTCTTCGACTTTTTCCATCAAAGCGGCGACAATACGCCCGGTACTTCCTGTCCCAAGTATGGAATTTACAAAGTATACCCTCATTTGTCCTGTTTCAAAATAAGGTCTATGACCCTCTTTTGCCCCAACGCAAATTCCCTTGAAAGCTCCGCCGACCTCATCTGCTTCCTGACATTTGGAGTATCCGCGAGCCATTTCACGGTCTTTACAATGGTACTGTCATCCGCATTTTTCCCAAGCCCCAGGTTTATGAATCCATTCTGTATCCCTGCAAAAACATGAAGCGCTTCTCTCTCATTCTGCGCAAGGACTATCGCCGGCACCCCGAGGCTTGCAAGCTCATATATCGTCCTGCCCTGGGAGGTTATCGCGATATCCGCCTTCCTCATGTAATTCGAGACTCTCTTGACGTCATTATGCACGAATACATTTTTTTCGGGGACGCTAACCACCTGGTCCTTCTTATCGTAGCCGAAACCAGTTAAAAAATCGAAGCTGACGCCCGGCATATCCTCATGCAATTGCAGGCACAGCTTATACAGACGCCCGGTCAGGTCAGATGGATCCGAGCCCCCAAAAATTATAAGTACGTTCCTGCACTCCTCAGAGAACTCTTTCGGGGATTGCTCTAAAAACTCATCCCTGATGAAATAGTACTCGCTCCCCTCGTAAATGTTGGACCTGTCAGCGGCATGCTCCTCATAGAGCGCATTTATGACAACGTCCGCCAATCTCGACCCCTCGCCCTGATCCTCGAAATTCACGATCCTGGCTCCATGCTTTTTCTCCATGCGAATAAGCTCGGTCGCGGTATCGAGGACGTCATTTATTATTATGTCCGGCTCAAACTCCTGGATAACCTTTTCTAAGTCGCTCTCCGTCTTTATGACCCTGTATGGGAAAAATGATTCTTTCAGCCTCTCTATTCCCATATCGCTGCTCTCATCCAAGACAAAAAGCAGATCATGTCCCATCAATTTATAGGCAAGGGATAAGCAGCGGTATATGTGTCCCATTCCCAGCTTTCTTTTCCCTACTGTATATAGAAGAATCTTCTTCTTCCTGAGAATCGACTCGGCGGAAAGCCAGTCTTCGTAAGTATCGATATCCACCGCCTCATCCGCAGGAGTCTCATAGACCGATACATTTTCCCCAATGCGGCTATCAACGCTTACCTCACTGCGTTTTGTGATGAGAAAGCCGCCCGTTTCCAGGTAGCAAGGCGGCAGAAGCTGTGAATTCAGCCGCACTTCGTAATTCTTCTCTATTCTCCCATCCCTCATGGTCCATGAGAGATGAGGGCGATTGACGACAGATATCACGGTATCAAAGCCGTCCTTTTCAAAGTACCTGATGGCCGATACTATAGTCTCATATTTCAAGGTTGGCGAAGTGGCCTGCAGAGTGATCACCACATCGTAGGTGACTCCGTGTCTAGCCTCCATCTTGCAAAGGCTGTCATAAATCACCGGGTCCAGAGTGATATCATCAGCCGCCAAAGCCGCCTCCCTCATGATCACCTCGGTCTTCCCTCCCCTGCCCTCCACTATGCCTGCCAATTCTTCATCGTCCGTGGAAACGCAGATGTCCATGTCAAAGACCTCTGATAATCTCAAGGCGTTTTTCACTGAATACAAAATGAGGGGAATCCCGCAAAGCAGCCTCACGTTCTTTCTGGGTATTCTTTTAGAACCGCCCCTAGCCGGTATGCAGGCCAAAATCTTCATAATTCTCCCCTATCTTTCGCTCTGAAATATGCGCGAAGAATCGGTCTTTCGATGATTCGCTTCAGAACGATCTGCATTTTCTCTCTCCTGTCAATCGGATGCACCAGTATATTCTTGATTCCAGCTCTGTTGGCGCCTAGGACATCGGTAAATAATTGATCCCCAATGGAGACCGTGCTTTTTTTATCCGTGCCCATGATCTCCATTGCTTTTAAATAACCACTTATCCCAGGCTTGGCAGCCTTAAAAATATAGGGACAGCCCACGCTGTCCGCAAAGCTCTTTACCCTTTTCTCCTTATTATTGGAAAGGATCAAGCTCTTAAAGCCTATCTTTTTTAGTTTCAGAAATAGGTCCCGGCTTCTCTTGTCCGCAGGAAAATCGTGTGGCACCAAGGTATTGTCTATATCAAAGATAAGCCCCCTGACCCCGCTCGCGTAAAGGCCCTCAAAATCTATTCCATAGGTGCTTTTCTCATAATGGTCCGGATAAAATATTTTAAGAATATTAAGCATTATCTGCCTTTCGTAAAGGAGAAACAGTCTTTATGAGCTCAGGGTTATCTCCCAGGACTTCCGCAATAAGCACGGCCACGAACATTATGGCAGAACCCGCTAAAATCCTCGGGGTTATCTCTTCATGGAGAAAGATAGCTGAGCACAGTATTCCAAAGACCGATTCCATGGACATTAATACCGAAGCCGTGACTGGATGCAGGTGCTTCTGAGATAGGTTCTGCATGAGGAAACATATGAGGGTGCTGAAAACAGCCAAGAATAATATGCTCTTCACCACCTCCGCATTTATTTCCCCAATAAGCTCAATAGGATTTCCATCTATGAAAAGCGAAGATACAATGCTTAAACAGCCGCAAACACACAATTGCACAAAGGTAAGCAGGATCGGATCACCTTTTTCAGTAAATTTTGAGGTGAAAACTATTTGAAGCGCGAAGAATACACCGCAAATGAGGGTCAATATATCCCCCGGATTCACTGCCCCAAAGAAGCCCCCGCCCTGTGCGCCTGCAATCCCTGCGCCGCTTCCTGGAAGCGTAAGCAAAGCTATCCCGAAGATCGCCAGCACGGCTGCGCTCATATGATAGGCATTCACTTTTTTCCTGAAAATGAGAAAATTGAAGAAGGGCACCAATATACAATAAAGGGTGGTCAGAAAAGCATTTTTTCCTGCGGTGGTATAAAGGCAGCCATAGGTTTGAAAGACGTAAGCCAGAAATAAGAAGATTCCTAGAATAATCCCATCCCTCACCTGCCTCCTATCCAATAAATGAATCTTTTTCCGAAGTACCACTAAAAGGATAAGCGCCGCCAAGGAAAAGCGCGCGCTAAGGAGAAACAGGGTTGGCACCAAATCCAGGGACTCTTTCACCACAATGAAGGCAAAGCCCCATATAAATGCGGTCAGAAGCAAAGCCCCTGACCAAAAAAAATTCGTCTTATTCTCTATCACTGCTGTACCTTTTTTAATTCATCCATGAATTCATTCACATCCTTGAACTCTCTATAGACCGAGGCAAAGCGCACATAAGCCACTGCCTCCAGCTTCTTCAATTTCTTCATGACCAGCTCCCCAAGCACGCTGCTTGGGACTTCTCTCTCACCCAGATTGAATACTTCGCTTTCGACCTCGTCAATGAGATCCTTTATCCGCTCGGCCTTTATCGGCCTCTTATGGCAGGCCCTGAGCACTCCCTGCTCCAATTTCGTTCTATCGTATGGCTCCCTCGTGTCATCTTTCTTGATGACCATCATTGGAATAGTGTCCACCTTCTCATAGGTAGTGAACCGTTTAAGGCACTTATCACAGACCCGCCTCCGCCTGATGGATGAATTATCATCGGCGGGACGAGAATCTATGACTCTTGTATTTTCATAACCACATAAAGGACACTTCATATAACTAATTCTGCCGCTTCAAGAAATCAGGGATTTGTATCTTTTCAGTATTGACCTTTGGAATCTGGCGCTTTTCCTCCCCAGCAGCAAAACCGCTGGCTGGATTCCCCGCATTTTGAGAATTAATTGGCTTCACTCCACCAAAGCCCTGCTGAGAGGCCCCGGAACTGCCGAGGCTTCCGAAACCAGAGGGGGCGCTTGATGGGATATTGAACCTGGTGCCTCCAAAATTGCCCGTACCGCCAGGAACCCCAAAGCCGCCAGTAGCTCCCATTCCTCCGAATCCGCCGAAAGATCCTCCCTGGCCAAATCCGCCTACTGTACTCCTTCCGATAGTGGCAAACCTATTCGGGACCTTATTCGTCTGAACAGGCTGCTGCTCCTCTTTGACCGGCTCGCTCTCTTCTTTCTGTTCCTTTATGCCGGTTGCGATCACCGTGATCCTCATGTAATCCGCTTCAGAAGAATCATAGGCCGCACCCAGGACAAGATTTATATCCTGCCCCGTGATGCTCGTGATATAATCCAATGCCTCTCCAGCATCCGTCAGGGAGACATCCCCATATATACTCACGATTGCATCAGTCGCGCCCTTGATTGTAGTCTCAAGCAAGGGACTCTCAACTGCGAGCTTAACAGAAGCCTGCGCCTTCCCTTCTCCCTTTGCCTCGCCAATACCTATATGGGCAATGCCCTTGCCCTTCATAACGGTACGGACATCTGCGAAGTCCAGATTAATAAGGGCATCCTTCCTTATTATGTCCGTTATACCGGACACAGCCTGCTGCAATATCTCGTCCGCCTTCTTCAACGCATCCGGCAGGCTTGTGTTCTTCTCGACTATCTGGAAGAGCTTGTCATTAGGTATAACTATGAGCGTATCTACGGACTCCTTCAGCCGCTCTATACCCTCGGTCGCATTCTTCATGCGAGTGCGTCCCTCTAGAGTAAAGGGCTTAGTGACTATTCCTATCGTCAATATGCCCATGTCCTTGGCTATCTTCGAAATGACCGGAGCCGCACCAGTCCCTGTGCCGCCCCCCATTCCGCAGGTGACAAACACCATGTCGGCTCCACTTACCAGATTCGCAATCTCATCCTGGCTCTCTTCTGCGGCTTTCTGTCCCATTGCCGGGTCAGCTCCCGCTCCAAGCCCGTCTGTGGCCCTTTCGCCAATCTGGAGCATCTGAGCCGTATTGCATTGCTCCATAACCCTATTAAGCGCCTGCTTATCCGTATTGACCGCTGTCAGCTCCACGCCCTCAACATTGGCCTCATACATACGGATAACCGCATTATTGCCAGCTCCCCCGACTCCCATCACTACGAGCCGGGCATTGTCATTTGACTTATTATCCTTTATCTCTAACACAAGCTCACCCCATATCATATGCAAGTATTCTTGCACACCTAGTCCAAAAATAAATCAATCTATTATAAGAGATTTTTTCATATATTGCAATACTATTCAGAACTCGAATCCATTTCTTCTGCCGCGTTAGCTGAGACAGTTTCCTTTTCTTCGGTCTCAGGGTTATTTTGCTCAAAGGTAATATAGGTATCTGTTGAGTCCTCTGTATAGTTCTCCATGTGAAGGGTTCCGCTTCTGCCCTTTAGTTCCGGGATGATAACCTTTAATTTTATCATCTTTTCATCTATATGTTCCACGTCCCCCAAGGAAGCCTTAGCCTCTCCAAAAAAGAGGTAGAGCCTCCCATCCTCCCCAAAATAAATCCTGTCAGTGATTATCCCATATTTTGTCAAGAGGTGCGTTATTTCCAAAATCTCCTCAAAGACATCCGTATTCTCCACGGGAAGCCTCTCGTGCATGATGCAGCTATTGAATACCAGGCCGGTCACTTGCGGGATCCCGGGCAGCTTATCCACCGAACTCTCCACGACTATCCCGTCCTTATCAAAGTACATAAATCTATCCAGATAAGCGACACAGCCAGCAATCGCCTTCTCGTACACATCTATTGAAACCTCCTTGGGCCCCTCTATATGCACATCCATGCGTTCTATGAATGGGATATTTTGAATTGGTTTTCCCCTGTATTTAAGCATGAGGTAGAGGGAATTGTCCCCATACTTCCCATTCATCACGAAATTCTTTATCTGATCCTTTGAATAATGGATGCTGCCATTCACCTCGACCTTTGTCACCTTAAAATGGGTCATTAAATACAAATAAACGCCGAGGCAGATGGCTATGAAGAGGAGGAGCAGGAGGATACGTAAACGCGCTTTGCTATTCATGGATCATCCTGGAAACATTGAGTACCATTCCTATCTCTGCAAGCAGGAAAAGCACCGATGAGCCACCGAAAGAAATGAAGGGCAGGGTGATTCCCGTATTAGGAATGGTATTCGTGACAACAGCCACATTCAATATGACCTGAAGAGCTATATGCCCCATGACGCCTGTGACTATGAGGCTCCCAAATTCATCCGGTGCGTGAACCGCCACAAACTCGAATTTGTATATTAAGATAAGGAACATGAGCATCACTGCGACTCCACCGCAAAGCCCCAATTCCTCACAGATTATCGAGAAAATCATGTCGTTCTGGGCTTCAGGCACGAAGCCTAGCTTTTGGGTGCTCTGTCCCAATCCCTTCCCTGTTATCCCGCCGGCCCCGATGGAATACAAGGCCTGCAGCGTCTGATACCCCTTGCCGGAGGCATAGGCCTCGGGATGCAGCCAGGCCTTTATACGGGCCATTCTAAAGGACATGCTGGCGGGCAATATATCCGACGCCACCAAATAGACCACCAAGGCCCCAATACCAATCCCAATTATTGACCAAAAGACATACCTCCAACTATCCCGCGAGGCAGTAAAGAGCATGACAAAAGGGATTCCGAACAAAATAATGGCCGAGCTAAGGTTCCTGGTAATAATGACGACAAAGAGCGATGGCAGGGCGGCCAGGATCATGCTGAAATAGAAGCCCCTCCTTGTGGAGATCTTGCTGCCCATCTTGCAAATGTAGGCCGCAAAAAAGAGTATCACGCCGACCTTTGCGACCTCTGCCGGCTGAAGAGAAATTCCTCCAATATTCAGCCACCTCCTGGCCCCGTTCCTTGTGATTCCTATCGATGTCACTACGAGAGCAACCAGCCCCAGCGACCCTAGATAAGCAGGAACAGCGAATTTCTCCCATGCGTGATAATCAACGCAGGTGAAAAATATCATGACCACAAAACCCGCGATTGTGGCAAAGAATTGGCTTCTGAGATAATAAGTCGGGTCATTGAATTTTACACTGGACTCATATGAACTGGCAGAAAAGACCATCACGAGCCCAAAGCCCATTAGAAAGACCACAATGAACAAAAGTCCCAGGTCTATATGCATCTTTTTCTTCATAAATCACCAGCCTTCGCAATGCTCGAAGTACTTAGAGCGATTGAACGTACTCCTTGAACAGCCTCCCCCTTTCCTCGTAATTCTTGAACATATCCCAGCTAGCATTCGCCGGAGAAAGAAGGACGGCATCTCCTTTTGCAGCATGGCTCGCAGCCTCCTTCACCGCTTTTTCCAGGCTGTCTGCCCTGGTGAGGCTATCGAAACCATGTCTTTTAGCACATTCTTCGATCTCACCCGCGGTTTCTCCTATCAGCACCGCATGCTTCACCCGCCCCTCAAAGCTTTCAATGAAGCTATCAAAGGACAGCTTCTTATCATAGCCACCGCAGATAATCACTATCGGCTTTTCCATGGCCAGCACAGCCTTTATGGAAGCATCGGGATTTGTTCCCTTAGAATCATTGTAATAGTCTACCCCATTAAAGGTCCTCACGAATTCAATCCTATGCTCGACCGCCCTAAAGGACAGTACTGCCTTTTTTGTAGTTTCAAGGGACACGCCGTACCTTATCGCCATTGCCGTGGCAGCCATTATGTTTTCATAATTATGCGAGCCCAAAAGATGGGAGTCTTTAACAGAGAACAGCGCATTTCCCTGCCAATAGACCTTATCGCCCTTCAGATAGATAAAATCAACGTCCCGTCCTTTGGTATCTAAATTCTTGACTGTTTCTGATTTGGAGAAGAAGAACACCCTGTTTTTTGAATTAAGGCCAAATTCCCTGAGTACTGGATCATCGAAATTCAAGACCACGGTATCGTCCTTCCCTTGATTCTCACAGATCCTCTCCTTGCAGGCGATGTAGTTCTCCATCGTGTGGTGCCGATTCAGGTGATCCGGCGTGATATTCAAAATCGCAGAGATCTTGGGATGAAAGCTTTCAATTGTTTCAAGCTGAAAGGAACTGACTTCCAATACAGATATTGTACTATCCGTCGTGCTTAAGGCTTTCTCTGTAAAGGCCTCGCCAATATTTCCTGCTACTACGACCTGGTCTTTAAAGGGCACATCAATAGACCCCTTTCGGGCTTCGATGTCCGAAACATGCCTCTTCATTATCTCGCCCAAAAGAGTCGTGGTCGTGGTCTTCCCGTTCGTACCCGTTATCGCAAGAATATCTCCCTTGGAAAAGGCGGCCGCAGCCTCCAATTCCCCTATTATCTTGATCCCCGCCGCCTTGATCCTAAGTGCATCGGGGCAGTCCAACGGGACTCCCGGGCTAAAAACAGCTAGTTCCAGATTCTCAAAAATATCATCCGATAGCTGCCCTAAGACAACCTTGAAGCTTTCTGCCTCCTTCGGTGGGACAATATCTACAATTGAGCCTCTTATATCGTCCTCATTCAACTTTTCATTTCCATCATAGAGCACTACATTGGCGCCCATCTTCAAGAAAAGCCTTGCAGAGCCTATCCCGCTCTTTCCCGCTCCCACTATCAAAACTTTCTTATCCCTAATATCGTACATTTACTCGCTTCCTCACGCTTTGAATCTCCAGATAAATATCTTCAGTTCCTTAGACCCCTTACTTACCCTATCAAAAAAATTTCAGATCACCACATAGGCAATGAGGCAGAGCAGGGCGGTCAATGCCGAAAACGCTGTCACTACCTGGATCTCGCTCCACCCCCCAAGCTCGAAGTGATGATGAATCGGGGCCATCCTGAATATCCTTTTCCCATGGGTCAATTTGAAATACCCCACTTGAAGTATCACTGAAAGGACTTCCGCAAGATATATGAAAGCCACCATGAGTATAACTATAGGCATCTTCATGACGAGCATCGATGCCGCTACAAAGCCGCCAATGGCTAACGACCCGGTGTCCCCCATGAAAACCTTTGCAGGGTGCCAATTATAGACCAAGAATCCCAATAATGCACCTGCCATGGAAGCTTCTGCTAAAGTCACGTTCACTCCCAATTTCATCGCGGCAGCAGTCATGAATATGCAGATAATGATGGATACAGTGCTTAGAAGCCCATCCAGCCCATCCGTAAAATTCGCCCCATTCACCGTGCCCAGGATTGTGACCATCAAGAAAGGCACAGTAAAAATACCGAAATTTACGTAAATGTCCCCTGCGTCAGGAGAAAAAAGTCCTGAAAACGGTATAATCATGTCGAATGAAATCGAGGTGAAATACTTAATATATAAAAGCAATATAGCCGTCACTATCAGCTGCAGGGCAAACTTATGCAGAGGTTTGAGTCCCTTAGTATTTCTCTTGACCACCTTCAGATAGTCATCCAGGAATCCTACCAGCCCAAATCCAATCGTGGATATGACCACCGGAATGATGGTCGGGAAAATGAAGGCATTGTAGCCTGCGACCAAAAGAAAGGCCAGTATGAAAATGATGCCTCCCATTGTAGGAGTCCCGGCCTTCTTCAAGTGGGACTTGGGTCCCTCCGCCCTCTCGGATTGATTCGCCTTGAGCCTTCTGAGGATGGGGAGGATGATCCTCCCCAGTCCCACAGAAAGAACAAATGATATTAAGCATATGATGATCGATTGTTTTACCATGTCATTATATTGGATCCACTATTATTATAGAATCGTCCGCCTCCTCTGATTCTTGAGACTCTGCATGGCTGCCCTGCCCGGCCTCTGTCATGATGGAATCATCTCCATCAAGAGGCAATAAGGTGACAGGGTTCAAAACCTGTCCCGTTGCAGGGTCTAATGGATATCCGGTGGCGCTGTCATAGCGAATCGCATTATTCGAGATCACGTTCCCGGCGCTGTCCCTTTGGATTTCAGGTTCGACCACTATCGGCGTTTCCTCTCCATCCAAGGCGCCCTCTTCCCCTTCGGCAGCCTCGCCCTCGGCCTCGGAATTATTCTGCTCTATTATGGAATTCAAGCTGACCCCATTCGCGCTGTACGCAAATTCCATCTGCTGCGCCTCCAGTTCTTCCCTTTCTTTTTCCGTGATGGGCTCGGTCGGAAAGACATTTAAATAAGGAAGAACCTCAGTCATTATCTTCTTATTCAGTACAGTAGCAAGCCTCGTGGACTCAGATTGGTACTCAACATTGGGCCTATCTATGACTACATAGCATAGGACTTTGGGATCCTCCGCCGGGACATATCCCATGAATGAGATCAAATAATCCCTCTTGGAACGAGGGGCCTTCTCAGCCGTCCCGGTCTTCCCTCCCTCGGTATATCCCGCAGGACGGGCAGACCAGCCCGTGCAGTCGGAAGGCGGGCTCATCACGACAGCCCTCAGATAGTCCCTCATCCTCTCCGAAGCCTTATTCGAGATGACCTGCTTTAGGACCCTTGGATTGTTCTCTTCGACCACTCCGCCCTCGGAATTAAGGAACTTCGTCACCAAATGGGGCTGATAATAGTATCCCCCATTAACCAAAGCGGAGAAGCCCGCCGCCATCTGTATCATCGTGACATTGAACCCCTGTCCGAATGACGCTACAGCCAAGTCTGTCTGGGTCATGCCCTCTCCGAACCCCAGACCCCCTGCGCTGGTCTCCCCGGCCAGGTCCACATTCGTCTTGAGTCCAAAATTAAAGACCTTATTGTAACGCCTCCATTCATCTATTCCCATCGCAAAGGCTATGTCCATCAGAACTACGTTGCAGGACTTAGCCACTCCCTGCTCCACGGTCAAGAGCCCGTCTCCGAGCCTATTATGGCAGTGAATCTGGAAACCGCCCACTTCAAGGTATCCGTTGCATTGATAGGACTCATCCCCTGTAATCTTCGCCGTATCCAGCGCAGCGGCGACTGTAAAGGGCTTCATCACGGACCCAGGCTCATAGGAATCCGAAATGCAGAAATTCCGCCATACCTGATTCATCGCCTTTACCTTGGGATCCATCGGAGCCTTTGCTTCTGAGACCGAATCCCCGGATACGTTTCCGGATACTGCTGCCATCGGCGGCGGCTCTACAGGAGGAGTCGGCGGACTGGCTTCATTCCCGGATGCAGAATACCCCTCCGGCAAATATGGCCTCATGTCCACCTGGTCCATATTCGTGGGATCATTCAAGTCAAATACCGGATAGGACGCCATCCCATAGATCTCTCCATTATTGGGATTCATAATGACGACGCCTATATTATTGGCGGCCGGCCCCTCCCTGTAATTATCCGTATATTCATCGTAGAATTGCTTAATATGCTTTTCCGCGATGGACTGGATATTCGTGTCGAGGGAGGTCACTAACGTGAGACCATCCTCCGCCGGCCTTATCGACTCTTCGATGATCGAATCATCGTTCATGTAGCCATATCTGCGCCCATTAGTCCCATTCAGGGTGCTATTATAGAATTCCTCCAGCCCGAATTGACCCTCGTAGTTTCCCTGTACGAATCCCAGGACATCACAGCCCAGGCTTCCATAGGGGTACCGCCTCATATAATCATCCTCGAACCAAACGCCGGCGACGGTCAATTCTTCTTCCTCTTCCTCCTCTTCAGAATCACTGTTCCGAACAGGGGCCTTATTCGAAGATAGGCCCTCCGCCATTATCTTCTCGAAGGGACTTATCTCGTCATAGGTCAGCCTCTTCATGAAGACCTTGTAACGGGACGCGGGGTTCCTGTTCACATACTCCTTAACAGCATCCACATTGAGGTTCGGGAAACAGGACTTCAAGGCATCCAGAGTGGGACGAAGGTGCCGTCCATCGTCCCCATTCATAAGCTTTGCGTCCACCACAAGGCTATAAACCTTCTCAGAATACGCAAGCTTGCTGCCCTTTCGATCCTGAATCTCGCCCCGCCTCGAGGGCAGGACCCTGGAGCTCGCTATCTGCTGCGCCAGCACCTGCCGCTTATAGGCATCCCCATTGTCACGGTTAATCAAATACAACCGATAGGACAATAAAACAAAAGCTAGCAACACCAGAACCAACTGGACTGCTAGCTTCCTGCCTCTGCTACTTTTCAATTTATCTTTCTTATCTTTCCGGGATTTTATCATACTGCCTCACGTAATCATCGTCTGCACCGGAAATATG
Organism: Lachnospiraceae bacterium; assembly: GCA_017634175.1. Lineage (GTDB taxonomy): Bacteria > Bacillota > Clostridia > Lachnospirales > Lachnospiraceae > NK4A144. The sequence goes on along the minus strand of JAGBNY010000014.1, from coordinate 4,408 downwards.
AACCACATGATCTCCATCAGGATATTTCATCCCGAGCTCGCTCATCGCGATTCTCTTGATTTCTTCCAAGTCGACCGCCCCCATTATCCGGTCGTACATCTCGTCATTTGATGTCTTTAGCTCATTATAGCTGTTCTCTAATCTAGATATGTGCTTCTGCACCCGAGTGATCTCCGAGCGAAGCTTCACATATCTGTAGCAAAAATATGCTGTGACAGCGACAGCTGCAATTAGGAAACAGAATCCGAAACTGAATCCAGAGGATGCCGCCGCTGCCACATCTTTATTATATACCGCGGAACTATCAGCTTTCTTAGAAGATTTGTGGAAGTCCGTTCGTCGGGGGGTTGAGCGAATCTTCCTATCTTCCTTGAGTACCGTATTTCCGCTGATATAAGCGTTTTTTTGGGGGACCCTGTGTCCCCTTCCCTTATGTCTTCCTGCCAAAGCCACACCTCAATAAGGAGCCGCGAATGGGTTATTCATCCACGAATCCTAAGACCTATCAACAGTGTTCAAAGGCTCTGAGCTTTGCGCTTTTGGCTCTAGGATTACTCTCTGTCTCTAAATCCGTAGGAATAATGGGCTTCTTAGTAAGGACTTTACCCTTGCTAACTCTCCCGCAAACACAGATTGGAAAATCCGGAGGGCAAATACAAGGACTCTCATTCCTCTTAAAGGAATTCTTGACGATCCTGTCCTCCAACGAATGGAACGATATAACTACAATCCTCCCACCCGGCTTAAGCAGCCCTATCATCTTGTCGATTGAATCAGCCAAAGCTTCCAGCTCATGATTTACTTCAATTCTTATTGCTTGAAATGTACGTTTAGCAGGATGTCCCTTTGTACCCTCCCTGTGCTTTCTCACAGGATAAGCCCGTTTTATGATGTCGGAGAGTTCCCCAGTCGTCTCGATCGGGGACCTTTCCCGGGCTTCGACTATCCTGCGGGCAATCTGTCTGGCATATGGGTCTTCTCCATATTCCCTAATCACCCGGCATAGTTCCTGCTCTGAGTAGCCATTAATAATCTCTTTTGCGCCTATTTTGTTCCTTCTGTCCATTCTCATGTCCAGCGGCGCATCCAACATATATGAAAAACCTCTCGAATCCGTATCGAATTGATGAGACGACACACCCAGATCCATGAGGATTCCGTCTACTTCTTTGATTTGGCAGCTATCCAGGACATACTCGATATTGCGAAAGTTCTCATTAAAGATACTTACCTTTTCAGAATAATATTCAAGTACCTTTCCTGCCTCATTTATGGCATCGATGTCCTGGTCCAGTCCAATGAGCCGTCCTCCGATGAGCCTCTTAGCAATCTCTCTTGAATGACCTGCCCCGCCCAGGGTGCAGTCCACATAGATTCCATCAGGACTTATATTCAAGGCATCAATAGCCTCATTCAGCATGACCGGCCTATGATACCCATATAGAGGACTTAGATTAATCTCATTCTCCACGCATCCTACATCTTGAAACCAAGATCCCCAAGCTGCTCTGCGATACTGTCAAAATCATCCACATTTACTTCATTCCACCTTGCCGTGTCCCAGATCTCAATCCTGTTCCCGACACCCAGCATGGTAATGTCCCGGGTCAAAGCAGCGAAATTTCTGAGGCTCTCCTTTATAAGGACCCTGCCCTGTTTATCGAAGGCCGCCTCCTGTACCTTGGAAAGGAGTGATCTTTGAAGCTTCCTGGCCTTCGGATCGGTGACAGAAAGGACTGAGAGCTTCTCCTCCAGTTCCCTCCATGCGGCCTCGTCATAAGCAGCCAGGCATCCATCGAAACCTAAAGTGATATAGACCTTTTCACCAAGCACTTCCCGGAACTCCGCTGGAAAGATGACTCTTCCCTTAGCATCGATATTGTGATTGTATTCACCAACAAACATCCCGGCTCCCTCGGCCCTCTTGCTACATCATTTTTGTTCCGTTTGTTTCACTTTCCACCATTTTCCACCACTTCGAACCAACGATTGGTATCTTATACCATTTTTTGGAAAATTTCAAGAGAAAAATTTTTTTCAAAAAATAAAAAAGGTGCGGAAAACCGCACCTTATCTCAAAATCTACCATATGTAGATAAAAATTTTTTCAATCAATACCTTATCTTGTATCGAATTGTTTATTTTTTCCCGAAGACCCTCTTTCCAAAAACAATGGCAAGGAGGGCGAAAATGGCTGAAATACAGGCAACTACTTGGCTCACTGGCATATTTGCCACTGGAAGAATGAGCTGGTCCGTCCTAAGACCCTCAATCCAAAAGCGTCCAATTCCATACCCTAAGAGATAAAGAAAGAACACTTCGCCGCTGAATCTTTTCCTTTTTCCATAGAAAAACAGGATAATCAATAAAGAAATATTCCAGATCGACTCATAGAGAAAGGTTGGATGTACGTAAATAGTCCCATCTACCATATGCTCCCTTATTGAGTCCGAAATATCGCTCTGCCTGACCGCCGCCTCCGGAAGCCTCATGCATAGGAGTCCATCAAACCACCCGCCGAAAGCTTCCCTATTGAAGAAATTTCCCCATCTACCGACCGCCTGTCCCAGCGGAAAAGCCAATGCCACGCTATCGAAGACCTCAAGGAATTTCTCATGCTTCAGCTTGCAATATATGAAAACAGCGATGAAACCCACTATGACCCCGCCATAGATCGCAAGCCCACCTTCACGAAAGTTAAAAATTTTCAATGGGTTCCTGCTGTAATAGTCCCATTGGAATACCACATAATAGGCCCTGGCGCCCAAAATCCCGCAAATCACGCAAATCGTCGATAAATCCCAGATTGTCTCGGGGTTCAGCCCCCTTCTCTTCCTATCATATGCTGCGAGGAGTACCGCGAGAAGGATTCCTGTCCCTACCACGCAGCCATAGAGGGCTATTCTAAACCCAAATACATAGAATTCCCTCGGGACATCCTTAAGCAGAATCCCTAAGTTCGGGAAAGCTATATCTCCGGGACTCATACGTTGAACCTGAAGAGGATCACGTCCCCATCCTGCACCACATAATCCTTGCCCTCCATCCGGACCAGACCTTTCTCCTTTGCCTGGGCCAAAGACCCATTCTCGACCAAGGTATCATAGGCCACGACTTCCGCCTTTATGAAGCCTCTCTCGAAATCCGTGTGAATCTTTCCGGCGGCCTGGGGTGCCTTCGTCCCCTTTCGGATCGTCCATGCCCTGGACTCGTCCTCCCCGCAGGTCAGGAAGGATATGAGTCCCAAGAGACGGTAACTCGCCTTGATAAGCTTATCCAGGCCCGATTCCGCAAGTCCCAAGTCCGATAAAAATGCCTCCTTGTCCTCATCATCAAGCTCGGCGATTTCTTCCTCTATCTTAGCGCAGATCACGAAGACCTCCGATCCCTCATTCCTGGCTTTCTCCCTGACCTCCTTAACCCACTTATTGGACTCCCCATCATCAGCCAAATCATCCTCTGACACATTGGCCGCATAGATCACGCTCTTGGATGTGAGAAGCGAATAGCCCTTGAGCAAGGCTTCTTCGTCCTCATCTTCCGTTTCATAGGACTTTGCCGGCTTCCCATCCTCCAGGATTTCCTTCAGCTTCTGCAAAAGAGCCGCCTCCTTTTGAAGGGACTTATCCATCCTCGCCTGCTTGCCCACCTTGCCGATCCTTCTCTCTATCACCTCCAGGTCCGCAAAAATCAGCTCCAGATTTATGACCTCTATGTCCCTTAAGGGGGACACACTCCCATCCACATGGACCACGTTATCGTCCTCGAAGCACCTGACCACATGCACGATGGCATCCGTCTCCCTGATATTGGCCAGGAATTGATTCCCCAGCCCCTCTCCCTTAGAAGCCCCTTTCACGAGACCCGCGATATCCACGAATTCAATCGTTGCAGGAGTCACCTTTTTGGACTTATACATTTCCCCGAGATGAGTCACCCTCTCATCCGGCACGGAGACTATCCCGATGTTGGGGTCTATAGTGCAAAAGGGATAATTTGCGGACTCTGCCCCAGCCTTTGTCAAAGAATTGAAAAGCGTGCTCTTCCCCACATTTGGCAAGCCAACTATGCCTAGTTTCATACTTCCTCTACATCTCCTTTATTTTCAAGTATTTCCGGGCTTTGGCCTGGCATTTTACGCCATTTTTTACGCCATCTGATATCAAGTTATATCGGCTTATAATGACTTATATAAGGTTCTTATACAGTCTTACGCCATTTACGCCATCGTCCGAACTGTTTTTTCTTTTGGACATTTCATCTGCCAAAGTCTGCGGCATTTTACGCCATTTTTTACGCCATATTTATGGAGTATTCTTCAAACTTCAGCATTTCTTTGGTTTTTTCCTCATCTGTAACATGCACATACAGGTTCATAGTAATATTGATGCTCGAATGCCCGAGGATC